>DASXAN010001521.1:0-4338 GCA_036406755.1 Gemmataceae bacterium | reverse complement strand
CGGCCCGGACGACCGGCCGCACGGCGAGACGTTCTACGGCACCCGCGGCACGCTGCTTTCCGACCGGATCGGCTTTGAAGTCGTGCCGGAGTTGGAGTCGGCGCGGTCCGGCGGGAGGACGCCGAAGCCGCGCATGGAGCGGCGGCAAGCCGTCGGCCGGGACTCCACCGACAGGCACGTGCAGAACTTCATCGACTGCGTCCGCAGCCGGCAGCGGCCGGCCGCTGATGTCGAAATCTGCCACAAGGCGAGCACGGTCGCCCACCTGGGCAACATCGCCTACCGCACCGGCCGCAAGCTCCGCTGGGACGCGGCGCGGGAGGAGATCATCGGCGACGCGGCGGCGAACGCCCTGCTCGGCCGGCCCGCCCGCAAGCCGTGGGACCTGATCTGATCATGAAACCCGTGACCGTCGTTTTGCTCCTCGCCGTGGCCGGTCCCGCGTTCGCCGACCGGCCCGCCCCGGTCAACGCCGGCTTCGAAGCAACTGAACCCGGCCGCGAGCCGAGCGGCTGGTCGCTCGCCCCGCTTTCACGGCAGCATGAGTACGTCGCGCGGGTCACGGACCAACGGCCGCACAGCGGCAAGTGCTGCCTGGAAATCAAGAACACGGCTGGGTTCGGCTGGGCGCACGCCGGCCGCGTGACGCAGTTGCTGCCGGCCGAGCCGTTCCGCGGCAAGCGGGTGCGGTTCCGCGCCTGGGTGCGGGCCGAGGTCACGCCGACCCGCAACTTCGCCGCGCTGTCGATCCGCGCCGTCCGCCCGGGCCATCGCCCCGGCCACTGGGGCGACATGGCCGGCCGCGGCGTCCGGTCCGCCGACTGGCGGGAGTACGCCGTCATCGCGGACGTGGCCCCGGACGCCGAATCGCTGGAGGTCGGGTTCTACCTGAACGAGTCCGGCACCGCCTGGTTCGACGACGCGGCCATCGACATCCTCGGCCCGGCGGGCGCGGGCAACGAGCCGCCGCGACCGCTGGCCGGCCGCGGGTTGGAGAACCTGACCGCCCTGGCCCGGCTGCTCGGCTACGTCCGCTACTTCCACCCGAGCGATGAGGCCGCCGCCGCGGACTGGGACCGGTTCGCCATCGAGGCGGTCAACGTGGTCGAACCTGCGACCTCGGCCGAGAATCTGGCCGGCCGACTGCGGGAGCTTTTCGCGCCGGTCGCCCCGACGGTCCAGGTATTCCCCACGGGCCGGACGCCCCGGCCGGACCTGTCGCCGCCGGCCGCCCGGCCGCACCATCTGCTGGCCTGGCGGCACCGCGGCGTCGCGTCCAACTACCAGGTCGGCGGCGCCTTCGTCAGCGAGCGGGTGACGGACGCGGACCCGCACGAAGCGACGAACATCGCCCGCGCTTCCGAGCCGCTGGTCGCCGATCTGGGGGGCGGCGTGTCATGCCGTGTGCCGTTGACCGTCGTCGCCGACGCCACCGGCACGCTGCCCCGGGCGACCGCCAACCCGCGGCCGGCGACCAAGCCGGCCGACTTCCCGCCGACCGGCGACGACCGTGCCACCCGGTTGGCCGATGTCATCCTGACCTGGGCGCCGCTCCAGCACTTCTACCCGTACTTCGACGAGGTCGGGACCGACTGGCCGGCCGTGCTGCGCGAGGCGATGACAAAGGCCGCGGCCGACCCGGACGCCGCCGCCTTCCACGACACCCTCCGACGGATGATCGCGCTCCTGCACGACGGGCACGCCGTCGTCCGCGGCGGCAGCGGCACCGCGGCCAACGACGGCGCGCTGCCGGTCGCCTGGGACTGGTTCGAGGACCGGCTCGTGATCGTCAACGCCGATCCCGCCCACGCCGGCCGCGTCAAGCCTGGCGACGTGGTCATGGCCGTCGATGGCACGCCGGCCGCCGACCGCATGGCCGCTGCCGTGCGGCTGGCGAGCGGGGCGACGCCGCAGTTCCGCCGTTACCGGGCGATGCAGGACCTGGGCAATGGCCCGGCCGGCTCGTCGGTCGTGCTGCGACTACACCCGTTGCGGGGGCCGGACTACGACGTAACACTGACCCGCCAGCCGGCCGACGACACGCCGCTCCGCGGGCCGGGCTTGCGCGAATGGCGGCTCGACCGGGTGACGGAGTTGAAGCCCGGCTACCTGTATGTGGACCTCGACCGGTTCGAGGACGGCAAGTTCGGGCGGGAGGTTCTGCCCCGGCTGGCGCGGGCGAAGGGCGTCGTCTTCGACGTCCGCGGCTACCCGACCGTCAGCCTGGAGTTCCTTTCGCACTTCAGTGACAAGCCGCTGGTGAGCGAACTCTACCAGCACGTCGTCACCCGCCTGCCGGACCGCCGCGGGGTCACGTACGAGGGCGACCCGTGGACGGTGAAGCCGACCCCGCCGCGGTTCGCGACGAAGGCCGCGTTCCTGTCCGACGGCCGGGCCGTCTCCTACGCCGAGACGTTCCTGGCCCTGGTCGCCCGGAACAAGCTCGGCCCGATCGTCGGTGGTCCGACCTCGGGCGCCAACGGCGGTGTCAACGTCTACGTCCTGCCCGGCGGCTCCCGCGTCTCCTGGACCGGGCAGATGGCCCGGAAGCTCGACGGGTCGCGGCACCACGGCGTCGGCGTCATCCCGGACAAGGCGGTCAGCCGCACGATCGCCGCGATCGCGGCCGGGCGGGACGAGGCGATCGAAAAGGCGCTGGAACTGATCCAGTCGTAACGGGAGGGCCGGGCCGTGTTGACGCGACGGGACCTGATCCGGGGCGCGGCCGCCGCGGCCCCGCTTTTGTGGGCTGGCCCGACGCGGGCCGACGACTCCCGCGGCCGGCTCGGCGTGTGCACCTACTCGTACCAGCTCCACTGGGCGGCCGCCCGCCAGAACCAGCCCGACCTGCCGTTCCGGGACGCCCTCGGCTTCCTCGACCATTGCCACCGCGTCGGGGCCGGCGGCGTCCAGGTCGTCGTCGGCCCGTGGGAGCCGGGCTACGCGGCGAAGGTGCGGGCGAAGGCGGACGCGCTCGGGATGTATGTCGAGGGCCAGGTCGGACTGCCGCAAGCGCCGGAGGACGTGGAGCGGTTCGATGGCCAGATCCGCATCGCCGGCGAGGCCGGCATGGACGTCGTCCGGGCCGTGTGCCTGGGCGGCCGGCGGTACGAGACGTTCGCCACGGCCGCCGACTACGCCCGCTTCGCCGACCGCTCCCGGCAGGCGCTGGCGTTGTCCGAGCCGGTCGTCCGCAGGCACCGCGTCCGGTTGGCAATCGAAAACCACAAGGACTTCCGCGCGCCGGAACTGCTCGACCTACTCAAGCGGCTGGGCAGCGAGTTCGTCGGCGTCTGCGTGGACACCGGCAACAGCGTCGCGCTCCTGGAAGATCCGCTGGCCGTCGTGGGATCACTCGCCCCGGTCGCGGTCACGACTCACTTCAAGGACATGGCCGTGGAGGAGTCGGCCGACGGGTTCCGGCTGGCGGAGGTGCCGCTCGGCGACGGCTACCTGGACCTGGCGAAGGTCGCGGCCGTGCTGCGGCGGGCGAATCCGGCCATTCGCTTCAATCTGGAGATGATCACCCGCGACCCGCTCTCGGTGCCGTGCCTGACCGACAAGTACTGGGCGACGATGGAAACCGTGCCCGGCCGCGACCTGGCCCGGACGCTGGCGACGGTGCGGGCGAAGGCGCCGAGGCAGCCGCTGCCACGGGTGTCGGGGCTGAGCCCGGCGGAGAAGCTGAAGCGGGAGGAGGAGAACGTGCGGGCGTGCTTCGCGTTCGCGCGGCGGCGGCTAGGGATGTAAGCCGGTCAGCATGCCACCCCCGATTCGCCCATCACTTCGGCGCCCCGATGCACCACAGGTGCTGGTAGGTGCGGACGAAGATGTCGCCGTCCGAGACGGCCGGCGATGCCAGCGTTCGCTCGTCGAGTCGGTTGCGGGCCAGCACCGCGAACGCCGGCTTCGCCGCCAGCACCACCGTCTCGCCGGACAGCGTTGTGACGTAGAGTCGACCGGCGATAGCCACCAGCGACCCCCACGATTCCCCGCTGGCCCGCTCCTTGCCCCACCGGTCCTCGCCGGTCCTCAGGTCGAAGCACTGGGCCAAGCCGTTCTCGCTCAGCAAGTAGACGAGGTTGCCGACGATCACCGGCGAGCCGATCCGCTGGGGGATCTTCGCCTCGTGCCGCCAGAGCCGGCGGGTGGCCGTCACGTCCCCGGTACCGCCGGCCCGCACCGCCAGGTCCGGCCCGTGAAACCCGGACACCGCTACCACGATTCCGTCGGCCGACACGACCGGGGAGGCGTAGACGAGCGGCCCCAGGCCGTCGCACGACCAGAGCTCGTCCCCGCTCCGCGGGTCCAGCGCGAGGACCTTGTTCGGCACCGGCA
>DASXAN010001520.1:0-3641 GCA_036406755.1 Gemmataceae bacterium | reverse complement strand
GGGACGGCTCGACTTCTGTGGTCACCATGACCCTGGGCTCGCGCCCTGGGCTAACGCTGTGCCGCCCCTTCGGGGCTAACACCGGCAAGCCCACCGCAATCCCCGGCCTCATCCCCTCATCGCCCGGCGGGGCCGTCGCGGAACCGGTCGTGGCAGGCGGCGCACGTCGCCGCCGACCGGGCGAACGCCGCCGCCGTCCGATCCGCGTCGATCGGCCTGGCCCGCAGCGCCGCCTCCAGCCCGCCGGCCGCCGCCTCGGCATCGGCCAGCAGCTTCCCGAACTCCGGCCCCCGCTTCCGGACCGCGTCCAGCCGCGCCGCCTCACGGAATGCTTCGACCAATTGCAGCGCTTCGTGCGGCGGGTCGACGTCCGGGTGGTCCTTCGGAACGGCCCACCCGGCGGCCTTCGCCAGCTTCAGATTGTCCGAGTGGCCGTCCACGTCCACCATCAGCCGGGCCAGGTCCGGGATCGCCACGACCTCCGGGAAGTCGGCGGGTGCCCGGGCCAATTCCTCCGCGGTCGGCCGGACCAGCGACTGCGGCAGCCCGATCAACCCACGATACCGCGGGTCGGTGCCGGCCGTCTTGAGCCACGCCGCTGCCCGAGCGGTGTCCCAGGCCGGGTCGGTGCACAACTGGATGGCCGCCACCGCGGCCGGCCCCCGGTGCTGGCCGTGGTGGCAGTGGACGTAGATCGGGCCGGGCAGCGTGGCCGCCGCCTTCGCCAGCGCGACCACCCGCTCATGTGGGATGCCGTCGTAGCCGAACGGCAGGTGGACGTACCGCAGCCCGTGCCGGTGGGCGGCCTCCACGTCCGGCCGGGAGCCGTCCACGGTGATGATCGTCTTGATCCCGAGGTCCGCCAGGGCCGCGAACGCGGCGTCGTCGTCCGGGCTGCTGCCGCTGTAAATCCGCGGCGAGACGCGGAAGGCGTTGTGCAGCCCGGCCGCGGCGACCGGCGTCGGGTCGGTGTCCGCGGCCGGCGGCGGCGGGGACACACGCTCGCAGCCGAGCAGTGGGGCGAACACGATCAACGACGCCGCGAACCGCATGACGAGTGCCCCGCGCCCAAACCGACGGACCGCGAATCATCGTAGCCGGGCGGCGCGCCGGGCGGAAGTTGAAAGCGCCTCCGGCCGTCGGTATGATGTTCCCGCCGATCGTCCTACGACCCACACGAGACTGGTGCCATGCCCGTCCGAGCCGCCGTCCGCCGGCCCGCGTTCACGCTGATCGAGCTCTTGGTGGTGATCGCGATCATCGCCATCCTGATCGGCCTCCTGCTGCCGGCCGTCCAGAAGGTGCGGGAGGCCGCCGCCCGGGCCAAGTGCTCCAACAACCTCAAGCAGTGGGGCTTGGCCCTCCACAACCACGAAACCACCCTCGGCTACCTGCCCGCCCAGGGGGACGTACCGGTCGGGGCCGCCGGTGACCCGTGGTCGGCTCAGACGCGGCTGCTGCCATACGTCGAGCGGGACGATCTGGCCAAGTCGATCGACTACACCCAGTCCAGCGACGGGCAGGCGATGGCGGTCAACCGGGTGGCCCTGCTCATGTGCCCGAGCGAGTTGAACGACCACCCCCAGGCCAGCCTGACGTCCCCCTATCCGCTCAACTACCTGATGTGCGTCGGCACCTGGTTCGTGTACGACCCGGCCACCGGGGCGACCGGGGACGCGGCCATCGGCATGAACCAGAAGCGGCGGCTGACCGACGTGGCCGACGGCACCTCCAACACGCTCGGGATGAGCGAGGGCAAGACGTTCACACCGGTCATCCGGGACGGCGGGACGCCGGCGAACACCCAGGCGGCGGTGCCCGCCACGCCGGCGGACGTGACGGCGTACGGCGGCACGTTCAAGTCCGACGGCGGACACGTCGAGTGGGTGGACGCCAGGAGCATTCAGAGCGGGTTCACCACCACGTTCCCGCCCAACACCGTGACGCCTTTCGCGGCCGTGGGCGTCACGTATGACGTTGATTTCACCAGCCGGCGGGAGGGGAAGACCGCGACCGTCCCGACCTACTCGGCCGTGACCGCCCGCAGCTACCACTCGCGGGGTGTGAACGCGCTGCTGCTGGACGGGAGCGTGCGGTTTGTGACGGACTCGATCCCGCAAGACACGTGGCGGGCGCTGGGCACGCGGGCCGGCGGCGAAGTGGTCGGGGCGTGGTGAGCCGGTCCGGGTCAGCGGTGGCGGTGCGGGTGGCCGTGCCCCGCGGCGGCGGCCCCGGCGACGACCAGCTCGCCGCGGTGGATGCCCTTCAGACCGCGGAGCCGGGCCGCGAACCGCCGCAGCTCCCCGGCCGGGCCGCGGAGCACGATCACCTCCAGGCACCGGTCGTGGTCCAGGTGGACGTGCATCGTGGACACCACCCGGTCGGCGTGCTCGTGCTGGAGGTCCAGCAGCGCCTGCGTCAGCCCGCCCTTGTGGTGGTCGTACACCAGCGTCAGCGTGGCCGTCACCTCGGCCGCGTCCGACGCCCACGCCTCCCGGGCCAGCCGGTCGTGGATGAGCTGGCGGACCGCCTCGCTGCGGGTGGCGAACCGGCCGTCGGCGCAGAACCGGTCGAACCGCTTGGAGAGGTCGGCCTCCAGCGACACCGTCACCCGGACCAGTTCCGCCATCGTCCCCTCCCGTTGCCCCGCCGGCGGACATTGTACGCCGGATTATTTGGTAGCCGGCGCCGCCCCGGTCTGTATGATGATTTCGAAAATCGTCATACGCCTATCCGGTCGCCCCGGGGAGCGTGCCATGTCCGACCGCCGCTCGTCGCGCCGTGCCGCCTTCACGCTGATCGAGCTACTGGTCGTGATCGCCATCATCGCCGTGCTCATCGGCCTGCTGTTGCCGGCCGTCCAGAAGGTCCGGGAGGCGGCCAACCGGGCCAAGTGCCAGTCGAACCTGCGGCAGATCGCCCTGGGCGTGCACCAGTACTACGACGCCCACGGCGGCGAGTTCTTCCTGCACCACCCGTTCGACGCCGACGTGGCCAGCAACACCGGCGACACCAACTCGTTCGCCGAGATCTACTGGGAGGACAAGATCATGCCGTTCGTCGGCGGGGCGGCCGAGGCGGACGAGGCCCGGGCCCGCCGCGGACAGTGGGGCGGGAGCGACGCCATCTACCGCTGCCCGAGCGACCCGTCCGAACGGCGGCCGTTCGTGGACGACACCGGCCAGGTGGACGGCGTCGCCGACCGCACCAGCTACCTGATGAACTCGCTGTTGAGCCACAAGACGCGGCGGTACGGGCGGTGGAATCTGATGCGGTTCATCAACGAGGTGGGCACGTCGCAGTTCGTCTGCTTCTCGGAGCGGGACGCGGCGGCCTTCACCCCGGCCGACGGCGGCGACCCGCGGCAGGACGACTACGACATCTGGCTGGGCACCGGCATCATCCAGCCGTGGATCGCGTATCGCCGCCACGCGCAGGTGGCCAACTACCTGTACCTGGACGGCCACGCGGCGACGCTGCCGTGGGACGCGGCCGTGCCGGACATGTACCCGGACAAGAAGGTGCTGACCGAGGACGGCACGTTCACGGACTGACCGGAGGGCGGGGCGTGCGACTGTCGCGGATGGACTGGCTGGCCGGCGGCCTCGTCGCCGGCCTGGCCGCGGGCTGCGGGACGGCCC
>DASXAN010001519.1:0-4736 GCA_036406755.1 Gemmataceae bacterium | reverse complement strand
CATAAGAGAACTCATTCATCGCAAACAGCGCTTGGCAGAAGTCCGTCAACGCCTGCCCCGGCCCGTCGGCCTTTGTTCGTTCCGCCAAAAACGCCGCCGCCGCGGCCCGCTCGGCGTCCGTCGGCGAGCGGCCGATCGCTCGCTCGTAGCCGGCCGTCACCGGGTCGGGCAGCGGCCGCAGTTCGGCCGCGAACGCCGCCGCGTTCGCGCGAACGTGCGGGCTGTTCAGCATGAGTAACGCTTGCGGGGCCACCGTCGTCGTCACCCGCTGGCCGACGCCTTGCAGCGCCTCCGGCCAGTCGAGTTGCACCATCGACGGGATCAGCGCGCTCCGCTTGACCGTGAAGTAGACGCTCCGCCGTGTCATGCCCTCGTCCAGCGAGCCGGGGCCAAACGGGCGGCGGTCGAGCCGGCGGCTGACGGCCAGCATCGCGTCGCGGATCGCCTCCGCCTCCAGCCGCACCAATGGCCGCCGCCACCAGAGGTGGTCATCCGGATCGACCGCCTCCGCCTCCGGGTTGCGTGCGGACGATTGCCGGTAGGTCGCGGAGAGCAGGATTTCCCGGTGGATCGCCTTGAGGCTCCAGCCGCGGGCAACCAGCTCGCTCGCCAGCCAGTCGAGCAGTTCCGGGTGCGTCGGCCGGTCGCCCTGGGCGCCGAAGTCGCTCGGCGTGCCGACGATGCCCCGGCTCATGTGGTGCTGCCACAGGCGGTTGACGATGACGCGGGCCGCCAGCGCCCCGGCCCCGCGGTCCACGTCGGTCAGCCAGTTCGCCAGCGCCACCCGCGGGTGCGCGGCCGGTTCCGGCCGGCCGCCCGGTGAGAGAACTTGAAGCACGCCCGGCGTCGCTTCGCCCTCTTTCTTGTCCACGTCGCCGCGCTTGAGGACGAACGTTTTCGCGTAGAGGTCGGGCCCCTGGATCATCATCCGGTACGGCGGCACGCCCTCGGTGACGGCGAACGCCGTTTCGTGCGGCGGAGGCGGCCTGCGCCGCGGCGGCTGAAACTCGTTCGGCGCCTCGCCGCCACACACCGACAGCCGGAACCGGCCGACCGACTGCCGGCCGGCCGGCGAATCCCCGGGGAAGGAGAGTTGGAACCGCAGCACCGGCCCGACGGCGAGGCCGGCCATGTCGTAGACGGCCGACTGGTCGCGGCCGGCGTGCTGGCGGTCCACGGACCAGGCGCCGCCCTTGGCCCCGGTCGTGGAGCGGACGAGCTTCAGCTTGACCCGCGTCGGCTTGCCCTCCGCCGGACCGGCGGGCACGGCGAAATTCGAGAGCGTAAAGTTGCCGTGATCGCCGAGGCCGGGCCCGTAGTTCGGCAGGGTTTCGTCGGTGAGGGCGTCGATGCGGACCGCGGTGATCGTCGCCAGCGGCGCTTCGGCCACGAATTCGACCGGGCCGATCTCGCCGTTGACGCGGGTGAACAGGTAGGAACCGTCCGGCTGGCGGGTCAGGGTGTGACCGCTCCCCTTGCCGCCGCCGGCCTTGACTGCCTGCGCTTCCAGCATGACCCACGGGTCCGGCGGCGGGTCGCACGCGCTGAGGTCGCGGCCCGCCCCCCGCGGCACGGTCACATTCGCCCGCACAGCCCTGGTGAAGTTCGCCGCCAGATTGTAGTAGTCCCGGCTCGGGATCGGGTCGTACTTGTGGTCGTGGCAGCGGGCGCAGCCGACCGTCAGCCCGAGGAACGCCGTCCCGGTCGTGCCCACCCAATCGTCGAACACCTCATACCGGGCCGGCTCGGCTTCCCGCTCCGTCACCTGCCCGTTCATCGTCCCGGCCGCCAGGAACCCGGTCGCCTTCACGGCCAGCGGGTTGTCCGGCTCCAGCTGGTCGCCGGCGATCTGCCACCGCACGAACCGGTCAAACGGGACGTCGCGATTCAGCGCCTCGATGACGAAGTCGCGGTACTGGTAGGCGTACGGCCGGTCGTTGTCGTGCTCGTAGCCGGAGCTCTCGCCGAACCGGGCCAGGTCGAGCCAGTGCCGGCCCCACCGCTCGCCGTAGTGCGGCGAGGCGAGCAGCTTGTCGATCAGCTTGGCGTAGGCGTTCGGGTCGGGGTCGTTGACGAAGGCGGCGACCTCGGCCGGCGTCGGCGGTAGACCGATTACGTCGAAGTAGACACGGCGAATGAGCGTGCGGCGGTCGGCCGGCGGGTTCGGCGTGATGCCCTTCTCGTGCAGTTTCGCGACGATGAAGCGGTCAATCGGGTTTGAGATTTGTGCTTTGGCATTTGAGATTTCCGGCAGAGCCGGCCGGCGGAGCGGCTGGAACGACCAGAACTTGCGGCCCTCTTCGATGCTGACGGACCTGGCTGCCGTGGCGACGCCGCGCGGGTCCGGGGCACCTATCGCAATCCACTTTTCCAGGTCGGCGATCACCGCGTCTGGCAGCTTGCTTTTCGGCGGCATCTTCAGGTCGCCGGTCTGGCGGACGGCCTTCAGCAGCAGGCTCTCGGCCGGCTTGCCGGGGACGATGGCCGGCCCGGTGTCGCCGCCGGCCCGGATCGCGTCGCGGGTGTCGAGGTGCAGCCCGCCCTGCTGCTTCTTCGCCGCCGTGGAGTGACACTTGTAACAGTGTTCGGCCAGGACCGGGCGGACTTTCGTCTCGAAGAACTCGGTGCCGGGGTCGGCGCGGACGGTCCCCGCGGCGAGTAGAAGGGCGGTGATGTACAGGGAAGTTCGTGTCATGGCGGGTCAGCGCCATGATACCGCGCCGGCGGCGGAACGGTTAGCTAACCGTTGCCGCGGTGCCGTCATATCACAGATACCGTCGCCGCGCCACCGGAGGTTTCATCATGAGAAGTCTCGCCGCCGTCGCCGCCGTCGTCCTGCTCGCGCCCGCCGCCCCGGCCCAGGATTGGGCCAAGGCCAAGCTTGAAAAGTCGTCCCGGCACCAGGAGTACGTCAAGGTCAAGCACGGCAACCGCGAGGTCAACTCGTTCGTCGTCTACCCGGAGGTCAAGGACAAGGCGACGGCCGTGCTCGTCATTCACGAGATCTTCGGCCTGACCGACTGGGTCCGGCTCCTGGCCGACGATCTGGCCGCGGCCGGGTACATCGCCATCGCCCCGGACCTGCTCTCCGGCGTCGGGCCGAATGGCGGCGGGACCGACTCGCTCGGCGGTCAGAACAAGGTCATGCAGGCGATCCGCGACCTGCCGCCGGCCCAGATCACCGCCGACCTAAACGCCGCGGCCGAGTACGTGACCAAGCTCCCGGCCGCCAACGGCAAGCTGGTCGTGTGCGGGTTCTGCTGGGGCGGTGGCCAAAGCTTCCGCTACGCTACCAACAACAAGTCGCTCAAGGCGGCGTTCGTCTTCTACGGGCCGGGGCCGGACAAGGAGTCCGACGTGGCCCGGATCGCCTGCCCGGTGCACGGCTTCTACGCCGGCAACGACGCCCGGATCAACATGGGCCTGCCGAAGACGACCGAGCTGATGAAGTCGGCTGGCAAGACGTTCGACCCGGTGACCTACGACGGGGCCGGGCACGGGTTCATGCGGATGGGCGAGGACCCGAACGGGAACCCGGCGAACAAGAAGGCGCGGGAGGAGGCGTGGGCGCGGTGGATGAAGGCGATGAAGGGCGTTTGAGGTGGCTCGCATAGCCGCAAGCGGCAACAGCCGCTTGCGGCTATGCGAGCGATGAAGTTCATCAAAGAACCTTGGCCAGCGCCCCCAGGAACCGGTCCACGTTCTCCGCCCGGGCCGCGTGGCCCATGATGCCGACCCGCCATACCCTGCCGGCGAGCGGCCCCAGGCCGGCGCCGATCTCGATCTTGTGCTCGGTCAGCAGCCGGCCCCGGACGCGGGCCTCGTCCACCCCGGCGGGCACCTTGATCGTGTTCAGCTGTGGCAGCCGGCTCTCCGGCCGGACGAGCAGTTCCAAGCCGAGCTTCTCCACGCCGGCGACCAGCCGCCGGTGCGCGTCCCGGTGCCGGGCGAACACGGCGTCCAGTCCTTCGCCGGTCACGTTCAGCACTGCCTGGTAGAGGCCGTAGATCATGTTGATCGGGGCCGTGTGGTGGTACGCCCGCTTCGTCCCCTCCCAGTAATTCACGATCAGTGAGGCGTCGAGGTACCAGCTGGCCACCTTCGTCTTGCGGGCCAGCAGCCGGTCCACGGCCCGGTCCGACAGGCTGAACGGCGCCAGCCCCGGCGGGCACGACAGCCCCTTCTGTGAGCAGCTGTAAAACGCATCGATGCCCCACCCGTCCACCTCGACCGGGATCGCCCCCAGGCTGGTGACGCCGTCCACTAGGAACATCGCCCCCGTCGGCTTGACGAGGGCGCCGATCTCCGCGACCGGGTTGGCGACGCCGGTGGACGTCTCGGCGTGGACGACGGCGACCACCTTGTACGGCGGCTGGCCGGCGAGCTTGGCCCGCACCGCGTCGGGAGCGACGGGGGTACCCCACTCGAACTCGACGGTTTCGACGACGGCCCCGAGGCGGGCGGCCACGTCGATCATCCGCTGGCCGAAGAAACCGTTAACGAGTACCAGCACGCGATCGCCCGGCTCGACCAGGTTGGCGAACGCCGCCTCCATGCCGGCCGACCCGGTGCCACTGATCGGGAAGGTGACGTGGTTGGTCGTCCGGATCACTCTCTGGAGCAGCGCCTTGGCATCGTCCATCAAGGCGACAAACGCCGGGTCGAGGTGGCCGAGCGTCGGCCGGGCGAGCGCCCGGTAGACGTCGGGATGCACAGCGGACGGGCCGGGACCCATC
>DASXAN010001518.1:0-1856 GCA_036406755.1 Gemmataceae bacterium | reverse complement strand
ACGGCTCACGAAGAGTATTGGCAGGAAGTCGCCCGGCGCGTCGCGGAAAAAACCAAAACACCACGGGTGACGGGGCATGCCGCACAGGTTCGGAACGACCCAGGAGTGTATCAGCGGCCCGGTCCGGCGGCGAGGGGAACTGAGATCGGGAGACGCGCGCCGGGATGCCCGACAAGGGCATGCCGACCACGGCCGCAAACACCGCCCCCGCCGCGACGACCCGTGCAAGCATCGCCACACCCCGCCCGTACGCCTCCCTCGCCGGACGACCGAACCCGGTGGCCGCGGGTGCGGGGGGGGCGATTGACTCCCGCGACCTCGCCGCAACGTCACAATCCGGCGGCACGGCATCGACCCCGCGAATTCGGCAGAAAACGCCTTGATCCGTGCTTGACAACAATAGTTGTCAATGGTACCATCTCCCCGTGCTCGACGTCCAAGTGATCGACGAACCGGCGGCGGCGGCGGTGGCCCTGGAGCCCGTGCGGAGCCGACTCCTCGCCGAGCTGGCCGCCCCCGCCTCGGCGGCGACGTTGGCCACGCGGGTCGGCCTGGCCCGGCAGAAGGTCAACTACCACCTGCACGCGCTGGAGGCGCACGGGCTGGTGCGGCTGGCCCGGGAACGCAAGTGGGGCGGGCTGACGGAACGGCTGCTCGTGGCGACGGCCGCGTCCTACGTCGTCTCGCCGACCGCCCTGGGCCCGGTCGCCGTGGACCCGGATCGGGAGGTCGATCGGCTGTCCGCGAGCTATCTGATCGCCCTGGGCGCACGGGTCGTCCGCGAGGTGGGCGACCTCGTCCGTCGTGCAACCGAGGCGGGCAAACGCCTGGCGACGTTGGCCGTGGACACCGAGGTCCGCTTCCGGTCGCCGACGGACCGGGCGGCGTTCAGCGCCGAACTCGCCGAGGCCGTCACCAAACTCGTTGCGAAGTATCACGACGAATCCGCGCCCGGCGGCCGCGCGCATCGCCTGGTGGTCGTGGCCCATCCCCTGCCGCGGAAACCCGATCCCAGGGAGCCGTCATGAGCGCGAAGAAAGAAGCGTCCGTCCGCCGGTCCGTCCAGGTCGAAGCCGAGGCCCCCGGCGGCGCCCAGTCCGCGGCGGCGCGACGATCGGCAGAGGCCGAGTTGCGGACGCTGATCGACAAGTTCGCGCCCGCGCATCGACGGCTCGTCGGCGCCATGCGACGGTGGCTGCTCAAGCGGCTGCCCACCGCCCATGAGGTGGTGTACGAGTACCGCGACTGCTTCGTCGTCAGCTATTCACCGAACGAGCACGGGTACGAGGGCGTTCTTGCCGTCCGCGGGAGTGCGGACGGCGTCCGGCTGTACTTCACTCGTGGTAAGGAATTGCCGGACCCTGAGAAACTGTTGCAGGGGTCCAGCCAAGCGCGTTGGATTCTCATGGAGGCCGCGTCCACACTCGCCCGTCCGGAGGTCGTGAGCCTGATCGACGAGGCCGTCGCGCGCAATCGCGTGCCGTTCGCGCAAACCGGCCGCGGGTCGGTGGTCATGAGTCCGTCGACATCGGCCAAGAAGCGTGGGCGGCGTCCCCCCGCCTGACATGCGGTTGCGCCCGACAAGGCCGCGGGCGCCGTGGCGGTCGCGCATCGCCCGGTGGTCGTGGCGCAACCTCTACCGCAAAAAGCTGACTCGGCCCCCTCTCCTCTGCGGGAGGGGGTCAAAGACTCCAGTAGCGGGCGAGTTTGCAAGAAGTTTTTCGGCGAAGCGGAGTGACACCCAACGTGTTGAAAACGGCTTTCCTCCTGATGACGCTCGTGCCGGCTGACGTGTCGGCGCGGCAGAAGCCAACGACGGGCTACGCGCCGGTCAACGGCGTCAAAATGTACTACGA
>DASXAN010001517.1:0-2592 GCA_036406755.1 Gemmataceae bacterium | reverse complement strand
GCCACCCAGACGTCGCCGTGCTGCTCGGCGGCGAGCAGCCCGCGACCGCTCAGGGCCGCCAGGTGCGACCCCACCGCCGCCGCGCTCGCCTGGACGGCGGCGGCCAGGGTCGTGGCGGTCCAGTCGGTATCCGGCTTCTCGCCCAGCAGGCGGAGGATTTCGAGCTGGTCGACCGACTCGATGTTCCCTTCGAGGAAGCGGCGGACTTCGTCCGGGAACGGGTCCACAGGCAGCGGTCTCGGGGCGCGGCCCGGCGTTCGGGCCGCCGTGGCGGGCGATGGTTTGTCTTATTCTACCCGATGACGAACCGGACAGGTGGCTCATCCCCCGGACGGCGTGATCGCTTGCTGGACATACCTGTCGAACCACGCCAGCATTTCGTAGAGCGTATGCTCGATCGACTCCCGGGCCGAGTACCCGTGCGCCTCGTACGGCAGCAGCACCAGCCGCACCGTCCCGCCGGTGCCCCGGACCGCCTGGTACATCCGCTCGCTCTGCATCGGGAACGTGCCCGGGTTGTTGTCCGCCGCCCCGTGGATGAGCAGCAGCGGCTCGCGGATCTTGTGGGCGAACTGGAACGGCGACAGCTTGCTGTACACGTCCGACGCCTCCCACAGCGTCCGCCTCTCGCTCTGGAACCCGAACGGCGTCAGCGTCCGGTTGTAGGCCCCGCTGCGGGCGATGCCGGCCCGGAACAGGTCCGAGTGGGCCAGCAGGTTCGCCGTCATGAACGCCCCGTAGCTGTGCCCGCCGACGCCCACCCGCTTCGGGTCGGTCACGCCCAGCCCGGCCGCCGTGTCGATCGCCGCCCTGGCGCTGGACACGACCTGGTCGATGAACGTATTGTTGGCCGTCTCCGGGTCGCCGATCACCGGCATCGTCGCCCCGTCGAGGACGGCGTAGCCCTGGAGTAGGAAGAACAGGTGCGACGGCCCGGCCAGCGTCGTGAACCGATACGGCGACCCGGTCACCTGGCCGGCCGTGTCCGCCGTGTTGAACTCCAGCGGGTAGGCCCACACCACCGTCGGCAGTTTCTCGCCCTGTTTATGGCCCGGCGGCAGGTACAGGGTGAATGACAGCGGCACGCCGTCGGCCCGCTTGTAGGTCACGAGCCGCTTGCTGATGCCGCGGACTTGCGGCGTCGGGTCGGTGAAATGCGTCAGCGCCCGCCGGCCGTCGGACCCCGCCGTGCGGAGGTACACGTTCGGCGGGTCGGTCGGCGTCTCGTGCCGCGTCAGGAACGTCGCCCCGTCGTCGGCCAGCAGCGCCACCGGCGCCTCGTACTGCTTCTCGCCGCAGTGGAACAGCCGTTCGGACTTGAGGGATGACAGGTCGAAGCGGTCGAGGAACGGCCGGTCGCCGGCCGGCGACGCCCCGGCCCCGACCAGGAAGATGGCGTCACCGTGCTGCCACATCACCCGTTTGCCGTTCGGCAGCGTCCGCATCAGTGGCGTGCCGGGGTCGTGGTAGCGGTCTTGGACGGACCGGTCCCAGACGAGTTTTGCATTGAGCGGGGGCTCGACACCGATGAGGTAAGTCCGCGTCCACCGGCGGTCCCGGTCATAGTCGCGCAGGAGCGCCTTTCCGTTCAGTCCCCAGGTCAAGCCGGCGAACCGATGTTCAACACGAGTCACCTCATACTGAACGTCCCCGATCGCCTTCCGCAACAACACCCGGTCACGGTGCGGCACTTTTTTCCTCGGGTCGCCGTCGTCCAATGCCTCGACCCAAATCAGGGTGCTCGGCTGGGTCGGCAACCAGTGGACATTCCGCGGACCGGTCGGCACGCCTTCGATCGGAACCTTGTCCTGCAGAGGCAGCTGAGCAACTGTTTGGACGCGGCCGGTGTCGTCCCAGATCTCGATGTCGTGCGGGAACGACGAGACGGGGTAGAGGTACGAGTACGGCCGGTGCACCCGCTCGACGAGGATCAGGTTGCCGTCCGGCGACGGCTCGGCGTCCGCGAACACGCCCGGCTTGCCGAGCGGCGTCACCTGACCCGACTGGGTGTCCACCAGCGCGAGCCGGGCGGTGGCGTAGTAATCGAACAGGTCCTCGTCGTGGGTGTTCTGGAGGAGGTCCTGAAAGGTGCGCACCGGGGCCGCGTGGCCGCTGCTCTCCTGCACGACCGGCCCCGGCGGCACCGGCGGGGCGACCGGCGGCGGGCGGCGATCGGCCGGGACCGTCTGGCACAGGAGCCTGCGGCCGTCGGGCAGCCAGTGGACCGGGTCGCCGTAAACGGCGTTGAGCCTCACACCGGGGATGCGGCGGATTGTGGCGGCACGGATGTCACCGACCCACAGCTCGATGCCGTGCTCGGTCGTGTTGGTCAGCGCGAACGACCGGCCGTCCGCCGACAAGTCGGGCATGCCAAAGTGGCCGCCCGCCGGCAGCGTGACGGCCTTTTGCGTGCCGTCGGCGATGGCCTGGACGGTGATGCCGACGACCCGCGGCGGCAGGTGTGGGCCGTTGGTCTGCGGGTTGATCCGCAGGCCGGCGAGGCGGAGCATCGGGGCGGCCAGCTCGCCGACCGACGGGTAGCGGACGCCCTGGACGAGCAACAGGTGCTCGCGGGCTGGGGTGACGACGACG
>DASXAN010001516.1:0-3362 GCA_036406755.1 Gemmataceae bacterium | reverse complement strand
CCCCTTCCCGCTTCGGGAAGGGGGCCGGGGGGTTAGGTCCTTCCGGATGGCGCCGGTGGAGGGCCTGTCCCTGCCAGAATGGCGGTCAAGATGACCAAGATGACCAAGAACACCGTCTCCGGGCATTCGCCCAAAACGGTCTTCTTGACCCGAATTCGCGCCCAGCGCGAAACCGCCGCTTCATCGGTGGGCCTCGTCGCTCCGCAAGTGCCCCGCCAACGGGAAATCACGACATGAAAATCGGCCTCGTCGGCTTCTCCGGCTCCGGCAAGAGCGCCGTCTTCCAGTGGCTGACGGGAGTCGCCCCGGACCCGGCCCGCGTCCAGCAGGGTCAGACCGGCATGGCCAAGCTGGCCGATGCCCGCGTGGACAAGATGGCGTCCATCTTCAAGCCGAAGAAGACCACCTACGCCGAGATCGCCTTCCTCGACACCCCCGGCCTGGACATCAGCGAGCGCCGCGACAACCCCCGCCGGCTCGGCATCCTCCGCGAGGCCGACGGGCTGGTGGTGGTGCTCAACGGCTACGCCGGCGGCGACCTGGCGGCCGAGCTGCGGCAGTTCCGTGAGGAGATCGCCTTCGCCGACCTGGAAATCCTGACCAACCGGCTGTCGAAGGTCGAGGCGGCGATGAAGAAGCCGAAGCCGGCCAAGGAGCGGGAGGCCGACGAGTTCGAGCACGCCGTCATCAAGAAGCTGGTCGCCACGATCGAGGCCGGCGAGTCGCCGCGGTCACTCGGCCTGAAGCCGGAGGAGGAGAAGGCGGTCCGGTCGTTCCAGCTGTTGACGATCAAGCCGGAGATCGTGTTCGTCAACCAGGGCGAGCCGGGGCCGTCGCCGGCCGCGCTCGGGTCTGGCGTGCTGGCGGCCCCGGCGAAGTTGGAGCTGGAGCTGGAAGAGCTGCCGCCGGAGGACCGGGCCGCGTTCGCCGCCGACCTGGGGCTGACCGGCTCGCAGCGGGACGACGTGTTGCGGAAGATTTTCGCGGCGATGGGGCAGATCGTGTTCCTGACGGTGGGCGAGGACGAGTGCCGGGCGTGGCCGATCCCGGCCGGGTCGGACGCGGTGACGGGGGCGGGTCAGATTCACACGGACCTGGCGAAGCGGTTCGTGCGGGCGGAGGTGGTCGGGTACGACGACTTCGTGCGGGTCGGGTCGATGAAGGAGGCGAAGGCGCAGGGGGTGTACCGGCTGGAGGGGAAGACGTACGTGGTCCAGGACGGGGACATCATGCACATTTTGGCCAGCTCATGAGTCACCATGAGCCTTTTGACACGTCGCTTGCGCATCTGCGGAGAATCGGTTAGATCAGTTCGGAGAATTGCCGCAGGGCGGCCACGGTTTGGGCCAAGCCCTGCCGTTCCAGAGATTCGAGGAACGCTTCGACGGTCATCGGCGGATTCTTCAGGCTCTCGCGCTGCCGCTTGGCCGCGCCGCACACGACCGACGGCGCGAGGTCGAGCAAGTGGTGGATGAATTCGTCGGGGTGCTGAGCCTCGATCCCGTATTGCTTGAGCGTCTCCGCCGGGAAGTCGGACAGGTTGGCCGTGACGATCACGTCCGCGCCGGCCCGGATGGCGGCGGCGAGCACGTGCCGGTCGTTCGGGTCCGGCAGTGTCAGCGCCTCGATCAGGTCCTCGTACCCGGTCACCAGGCAATCCCGCACGTGCGCGTTCATTAACTCGCGGATACGCCCGGCCTTTTCCGGGGTAACGTCGGGGTAGTCCTTCTGGACGTTCCGCATCCACTCGGCATGGATGTCCTCGGTCCACCTGGCCCGGAACAGGTCGGTCATCGCCAGGTACATGAGCAGGCTGCGCAGTGGCGCCGGGTAGAGCACGCACGCGTCGAAGACGGCGGTGAAGCGGCTCACGCTCAGTACCCGAAGCCGAGTTCCTGATCCAGAGCCGACAGTTCTTCGAGCGCCTTTTGGCGGTTGGCGTCCGTCTTTTGCTTGTAGGCCATCAGGTCCTGGAAGAGCACCCGGCGGTGTGTGCCCACCTTGCGGAAGGGGATTCGGCCCTTCTCCAGCAGTTCAATCAAGTACGGACGGGAGACGTTCAGCAGGTCGGCGGCCTGCTGGGTGGTCAACTCGGCGTGGACCGGGATCAGCGTCACCGCGTTACCCTTGGCCATCTCGGTCAGGATGTCGGCGAGCAGGCGGAACGCCGGTAGTGGAATGGCGATCGTCTCGTCCGGCGCGTCGTCTTGCCGGATGTGAAAGCGGACGTTCTTTTTCCGCGAACCGAGGATCTTCGCCAAGCGACGGCTCGATTCCTGGGCGAGTTTCGTATCCGCCGGCGAAGGCGTCACGGTTTCCGGCAAGTCGTTGAGTAGGGTAGCCATGTCCGATTCTCCTCGTCCCCAGCAGTATATCGGACAATCGAAGCAAACGCAACAGTCGAAGCTGCCGAAATCGGCGAGTTTGGCGACAAAACCTGAGTGACTCAGAAACATGGTGACGACCCGCGGGTCGGCGGCCCGCCGGGAATTCCGTCTTGACGCCGGAGGCCGGCGCGGCGATAATGGATATCGACATGCGATTACTCGGAGGCGACCGGTGCTGACGCGGACGGGGGTCTATGCGGTCCGGGCGATGGTGGCCCTGGCAAGGCTGCCCGAGGGGGCGTACGCCGGGGCGGCCAAGGTCGCGCAGGAGATCGGCGCCCCACAGAATTACCTCGGCAAGCTGCTCCAGACCCTGGCCCGGGACGGGCTGGTGGAATCGCAAAAAGGCCTGGGCGGCGGCTTCCGGCTGGCCCGCGACCCGAAGTCGATCACCCTGCTCGACGTGGTCGAGCCGATCGAGCACGTCAGCCGCTGGGCCGGCTGCATCCTCGGCCGGCCCGAGTGCTCCGACGCCGACCCGTGCGCCATCCACACCCGCTGGAAGGCCGTCCGCGAAGCCTACCTGCACATGCTCCGCCGCACCACCATCAGCGAACTCGTCGCCAAGGGGGAACTCGAAACCATCGCCCTGTAAGTTTTTTTTCGCCCAAAAACGGATAATCGGATGCGATTCAACGATAAGGAGCCGGTCATGAGCGCCTTCGCCGGGCGGGTCACCGAGGCGACGGTCATCCCCGACCTGCTGCGGGCCGCCCCGCACGCCCGGCCGGTGCTGGACCGCTACGGGCTGCGGGGCTGCGGCGGGCCGCTCGGCCCGCACGAGTCGCTCGCCTTCTTCGCCCACGCCCACGACGTGCCCCTCGACCGGCTGCTGGCCGAGCTGCGGGCCGCCGCCGACGGGTCCGGCCCGCCGCCCGCCCCGCCGCCGGCGGCCGAATCCGCCGCCGACGCCATCTACCGACCGTTCTTCCGGGCCGGCATCGCCGTCGTGCTCACCCTCGGGGCCGCCTGGGG
>DASXAN010001515.1:0-3850 GCA_036406755.1 Gemmataceae bacterium | reverse complement strand
GTGCTGGAGCAGCGTCACCACCACCCCGCCGAGGACGGCGAACAGGAGCAACTCGGTGCGGCTCAGGTGCAGCGGGCCGAGCAGCCAGGCGACCGGGCCGGCCAGCGGCCGGTCGGCGAGGACGTAGTCGAAGAGGATCTTCAGCGGCCACGGCACGAGCAGGCCGGCCCCCGCCCCGAGGACGATCAGCACGACCGACCCGACGGCCAGCCGCCAGTACGGCTTCAGGTAGTGCAGGACGCGCCGGTAGTATCTCATCGCACCCGCCCCGTCCGTTGGTCTGCCCCAACCCGCCCGCTGCGGGCGGGGGTTGGAGTCCCGGCTTCAGCCGGTCCTGAGAAGACCGGCTGGAGCCGGGACTCCAACCCCGCCGTGCGGGCGGAGGCGTGGCCGTCCTCGTGCCTGGCGGCCCGCGGCTCGTCCAGCCGGATCATGCCCAGCTCCGCGGCCGACCGGTCCACGACGGCCACGGCCAGGGCCGCCCGGCGGGTGCCCCGCCACCACAGCCCGGCCGCCGCCGCCAGTAGCCCGCCGGCCCAGGCGGCAATGAGCCCCCCGTCATTGACGAGGGGCAAAGTAGCCCCGATCACCCCGCCCACGACGGCCACCGCCGCCAGCGCCAGCAGGTACTCGCTCGGCCGCAGCCGGTACCGCACCCGGACCAGCCGCCGGCCGCCGCCGTGCTCCTCCTCGGCGGTGCAAATCTGCACCACCGTCCACGGGTGGCAGAACACCTCCACGTCCCAGTCGGACCAGCCGGTGTCGATCGACCGGCCCCAGCGGTTTTCGGTGAAGTACTGCACGGCGCAGCCGAGCAGTTGCAGCCGGCCCGGGCCGCCGTCGCTCCAGTAGGCCACCGCCCGCCGGCCGGCGAGTGGCAGTTGCTTGCCGCGGTCCGGCGGCCGGGTGCCGGCCGGGAACCGGGGCGGGCGGTACGACAACAGCCGGGTGCGATACCGCCGCCAGGAGCGGACCAGCGGTTGCAGGTAGCACAGCCCTAGCACCAGGAGCCGGCCGCGGACGCCGTCGTGGGCGGCCGGCAACCGGGCCTGCGCCGCCTGGATGGCGGCCACGGCCAGCGACAGCGCCAGCATCCCGGCGACGACGGCCCACTGCCACGGCCAGACCAGCGCCGCCGCGGCGACGCCGGCGGCGACGGCGTGCCACTCCAGCGTCGTCGGCAGCATGGCCCAGTGGGCCGGCCCCGGCTGGTACAGGCACTGGAACAGGCCGGTCCCGAACGTCCCGCGGTAGATGATCGCCCCGGCCAGCGACACCCCCTGCAGCGAGGGGCCGTACAAGACGCCCCGCCACTTGCCGGCCCCGCGGGTGTTGAACTTGTCCGGGTGCTTGAACCGCAACAGCGCCTCCGCCTCCCCGTAGCCGGCCTGCTGCCGCAGGAAGGCCCGCGGCGTCTGCCGCCGGTGGTGCCAGACGAACGCCCCCGGGGCGAAGGCGATCCAGTACCCGGCCTGTTGCAGCCGCCAGCACAGGTCCACGTCGTCCCCGGCCGCGCGGTAGGCCGGGTCGAACCCCTTCACCGCCAGCAGCGCCTCCCGGCGGAAGGCCATGTTGCAACCGGGGATGTGCTCGGCCACCTGGTCGCTCTCGAGCACGTGCGTCGGCTGGCCCGGGGCGGCGGCGACGGCGGCGGCGAGCGGCCCGTCCTCGGGCGTCAGGTTCGGCCCGCCGACGGCCGCCGCGTCGCTCCGCACGAAGTGGTGGACCAGGTGGGTCAGCCAGTGCGGGTCGGCGTAGCAGTCGGCGTCGGTGTAGGCGACGATCGAGCCGGTCGCGGCCGCCAGGCCGGCGTTGCGGGCGGCGCTCAGGCCGCGGTTCGGCTGGTGGATCGCCCGGACGGAGGGGAAGTCGGCCAGGACGGCCCGGGTGTCGTCGGTGGACCCGTCGTCCACGACGATCACCTCATAGTCCGGGTAGTCCAGGGCCGCGAGCGACTCCAGGCACTGCCGCAGCGTCCGCCCGCCGTTGTAGGAGCAGACGACGACCGACATCCGCGGCGTCTCGGCCAGCAACTCCGTCGGCGACGCGGCGAACACCCGCGCCAGCGCCCGGTACGCCGCCTTGGGGGTGCGGTCCGCGGCCGTGACGCCGAACGCCCAGTCGGCGATCGGGTGGCCGCCGGTGTGCCAGTCGTCCGTCCACGAGAACACGAACGCCCCGGCCAGGCCCAGTAGTGTCGCCGCGCGGACGTGGCCGGCCAGGAACCGGGCCTGCTCCGCCTCGCCGTGGCGGAGCGTGTCCATGCCCAGCTCGCCCAGGATCAGCGGCTTGTCCCCGACCAGGTTCTGTAGCCGGAACAGGTAATTGCGGAACGTCTCCGGGTCGTGCAGGTAGACGTTGAACGTGGCGAAGTCGAGGAACGAGAGGTCGAGGTACTCGGTCGGCGGGAAGTTGGCGTAGGTGACCAGCCCGGCCGGGTCGGCCTGTTTGGCCACGTCCGCCAGCTCGGCCAGGAACCGCTCCACCCGCCGCCGGCCGTGCCAGCGGACGACGGTCGGCGGGATCTCGTTGCCGATGCTGTAGGCCAGGATCGACGGGTGGCTCCGGCCGCGGTCGGCGGCGTGCCGGACCAGCTTGCGGGCCTCGGCCCGGACAGCCCGGCTGTCAAGGAAGCACAGGTGCTTCGGCCAGGGCACGTCCACGAACACGCCCAGGCCGTATTCGTCGGCCCGGTCGAGGACCGAATCGGGGGGGAGGTGGTAGGTGCGGACGGCGTTGACGCCGGCGGCCCGCATCAGGGCGAAGTCCCGGGCCACGAGGCGGGAGTCGGGGAACGGGGCGCCGTCGGGACCGGGAGCGAACGGGCCGTAGGTGACCCCCTGCACTCGCAGGCGGTGTGGCCCCCGGGCGAAGAACTTCCCGTCAACCCGCGGCCGCACTCCCACGGCCGGGGCGGTTGTCGGTACCCCCGTCAGCAACATGCGCCTCCCGTAGCGCTCCCGAACTCCCCCTGCGGCGGATCGGACAGCCCGATCGCGAGTCGTTGCGGTCAAAAGTCGTTCGTGTTGATGGCCTGCCCGTCACTGCGGTTGCCGAGGTACTTGAACACCGTCGCGTCGATGTCGAACGCGAGCGTGTGCACCGAGCCGTCGGCGAAGACGGCGTTGATGCCGCGGGTGTGCGACGAGCCGAACCGCCGCTCCGTGTCCCACCCGTCGCCGACAAAATCCTTCGCCGGCTGGATGTCGGTCCGGCGGATCACGTCCTCGTCCCAGCCGGCGGTGTAGCCCTCGTTGTCGTCCGGCTGGGGCTGGCCGAGGTCGGCCAGGTTCAGCCGCTTGTCGGCTACCAGCAGGGTTGAGCTGGTCCCATCGGTCACGTCCGCCATCGTGGTGGGGTTGAACTGGCGGACGATGCCGGTCCCCTCCCAGTTGCTGGCGGCGTAGTCGCACAGCGCGTGGGTGACGGTGCCGCCGGTCAGCGGCGGCGTGTACTCGTCCTCGTAGGTCACGGTCTGCGGCTCGCGCCGGGCGGGGCAGAAGAACACCTTGTTCGGGGCGCCGACGGCGACGACCGCGCCGGCGTTGTAGGCCGCGTCGCCCTCGATGAACGGCAGGATCTGGAACCCCCACCCGGCCGCCTGCTGGGCGCCGGTGAGCGGCCGGCCGCCGGCGTAGGTCGGGGGCGTGAACCACTCCCAGCCGCCGGTGGGGAACTGCTGGAACTGCCCGTGGTAGTTGTGGAACGCCAGGCCGATCTGCTTGAGGTTGTTCTTGCACCTGGCCCGCTGGGCGGCCTCGCGAACCTTCTGGACGGCTGGCAGCAACAGGCCGATCAGGACCGCGATGACCGCGATCACGACCAGCAGCTCGATCAGCGTGAATCCACG
>DASXAN010001514.1:0-2065 GCA_036406755.1 Gemmataceae bacterium | reverse complement strand
GCTCGCCCGGCGGCCGCCGGCGGTTCGGCCCCAAGCCGCGAGCGAGCTGACTGGGCGGCACCTTGGACCGGCGGGCGGCGCGCAGGGCCTTCGCCCGCGCGGCCATCGCCCGGGCCGGGCTGAAGATATAGGCCATCAGGTCCAGGGAGAGGAACGGGGCGACAATGGCCTGGGCCTTGGGGCCGATGGCGATGACGCGGTCCCTGTCGTGGTGCTCGGACTTGTGTCGGGCGGGGCGGTAGAGCCAGACGCGGCCGGTCGTGTCCAGGTCGCAGGGCCGCATGATGACCAGCTCGCCGGCCCGGGCGGCGGTCAGCCGCTGCAGCTCGATCATCGCGGCGACCGGGGGCAGGACGAACGGCAGGGCGGCGTTGACCCATGCGTCGGGGACGGGGCGGACCGGCGACGGCTCGCGGGCCGTGGTCCGGCCCTTCTTCAACCCGGGTACGGCCTGCAGCGCCTGGTGGACCGATGCCGGAACCAGTTCCTCAGCGACGGCCCACTTGAATACCCGCTTGATGACCCCGACACGCTGGTTCACCACGGGGCGGCACAGGCCCGACCGGACCATCTCGTCCCGGATAGCCTTAAGCTTCAGCGGCGAGAACTCGGCCGCCGGCAGCGGGCCGTAGAGGATGCGGACCGGCCGGATGGCCAGCCGGACGTTGTCCCGCACCTTTGGGTTGGCGTAGTAGACCTCGGCGTGCCGCCAGAACCGCAACAGCACCTCGGCGACGGTCAGGCCGTTGGCCGGGACAGCGGCGTCGGTCCAAGGTGTGCGGCCCACCCGCAGCAGCGCCAGGACCCGCTCGTACTCGGCCCGGCTCTCGGGCGAGTCGTACGGGCCCAGCAGGTAGTCGCGGCGGTGGACCCGGCCGGACACTTCGCGGCGGCCGCCCGGGTCGGGCAGTCGGACGCGGGCCTGGCCGGAGCTGTGGCGGAGATACTTGGGGACGGGGTCGGGACGGCGGGGCATGGCAGCACACCCTTTCGGGGGAATGATTCCCCCGTATCCGGGTCGTGTGCCGTTCTCTGCCGACCACCGGCAGGTAAGCGTAAAGTGCTTCGGCGACTTGGTCTTACCTAGAGTGGGCGCTACTGGATTCGAACCAGTGACTTCCACCGTGTGAGGATGGCACTCTAGCCGCTGAGTTAAGCGCCCGTCACCGCCCCGATCAGCCCGGACTGGCCGGGCGGTCGCTCGGCTGTGCTTCGAACTTCGGGGCCGGGGTGCCGATCCGCTGTGGCGGCCGCGGTGCTTCCACGGCCGGTGCCTCCGGCCGGGCGGCGGCTTGGCCGGACGAACCGTCCACCTCGTCCTCCAGACCCTTGAGCCCCTTCTTGAACTCGACGATGCCCTTGCCGAGGGAGCGGCCGACTTCCGGCAGCTTCCGCCCGAACAGTAACACGCCCAGGACGATCAGGATGATCCACTCCATCCCGCCCAGGCCCAGCAGTCCGGCCGCCAGTATGCCCGTCATGTGATTCGCGCCTCAGGTGGTCCGCCCCGGCGTCAGACGCCGGGCTGGGAGTTGGGGGTCGGGTCTTCGAACTTCGGGGCGGAGGCGGCAATCCGCTGCGGCGGCCGCGGGGCCGTCTGCTGCGGCGGGGAGTATGACTCCGCCTGGCGGAGCGACCCCTGCACCTCGTCCTCGATGCCCTGGAGCCCCTTTTTAAACTCCATCATCCCTTTGCCGAGGGACCGGCCCACTTCCGGCAGCCGTTTGCCGAACAGCAGCACGCCCAGGATAATCAGGATGAACCACTCCGTTCCGCCGAGCCCGAACATGGGACCGTACCTCCCCCGGAAGGGTTTTTCGCACTTCGCGTTGGAGGGGTCGGAACCACGAGCCCCTGCGGGAATCCCAGGCGGGACACTGTGAGTGTATCACGCACCGGTCGAACGTGGCAAGGGGGATGGGCCGGTTAGCCGCGACGCGGAGTCCGCGGAGCGGAGCGCTTGTCTCCGCGCTCCGCCCCGCGGACTCCGCGTCGCGGCTAACCGGCCCATCCCCCTTGCCACGTTCGACCGGTGCGTGATACACTCACAGTGTCCCGCCTGGGA
>DASXAN010001513.1:0-2800 GCA_036406755.1 Gemmataceae bacterium | reverse complement strand
CAGCCAGCGGCGGCCGGCCGGGCGCGTCGGCCGGCGGCGGGGCCGCGGCAGCGGCGGCGGGGCGGTCATCCCGGCCGTCCGCCCGGCCGTCGCCGCGGCCCGGGCCGGTTCCGAAGCCACCGTCACCGGCGGCGGCGCGGTCTTCGCCGGCTTGGCGAACGGGGCCAGCGCCTCCACGACCTCCTTCGGCGTCTGCGGCCGGTCGTCAGGCTTCTTCGCCAGCATCCGGGCCACCAGTGCGGCCAGCTCCGCCGGCACGTCCGGCCGCAGCGACTCGACCGGCGGCGGGGCCTCCTGCACGTGGGCGACCACCACCTCCAGCGGGTTGTCGCCGCTGAACGGCGGCCGGCCGGTCAGCAGGCAGTAGAGCGTGCAGCCGAGGGCGTAGATGTCGGCGCGGATGTCGGCGTCCTTGGTCTTGACCGCCTGCTCCGGGGCGAGGTACTCCGGCGTGCCGAGCACGGCGTTTTCGTGCGTCAGCCCCGCCCCCGGCCGGGCCTGCTCGGTGGCCAGCTTCGCCAGGCCGAAGTCGAGGATTTTCACGACGCCCTTGGGCGTGAGCATCAGGTTGTGTGGCTTGATGTCGCGGTGGACCATGCCCTTCTCGAAGGCGTGCTGCAACCCCTGGGCGGCCTGGCGGACGTAGTGGCAGGCGTGGGCGATCGGCAGCGGGCCCTTCTTGTCCAGCACGTCGGCGAGGGTGTGGCCCTCGACGTACTCCATCGCCAGCAGGTGCAATTCGCCGGCCTGCTCGGCGTCGTACGCCTTGACGATGTTGGGGTGGTCGAGCTTGGCGGCGGCCCGGACCTCGCGCTGGAACCGCTCGACGGCGTCCGGCCGGTCCAGCAGCGCCCGGCTGATGACCTTGATCGCCACCGGCCGCTCCATGACGGTGTGCTCGGCCTGGTAGACGACGCCCATGCCGCCGCGGCCGAGCGGGCGGAGGACGCGGTAGCGGGGGTGGTCGCGGAGGGCCGCGGGCACGTCGTCCGGGCCGGGGGCCGGGCCGCCGCCGAGGGTGGCCGACTCGTGGCCGGACGGGGTGGAGACGGCCGGGGCGTCGGGCCGGCGGAGGAGGGCGACGAAGGCGTCGCCGGGGGCGCGCTCGGCGACGCCGCGGCAGGTCGGGCACTCGTCCAGGTGGCGGGCGACGCCGTCGGCGTCGGCCGGGGCGAGCTTGCCCAGGGCGAAGGCCGCCAGGTCGGCGGCGGGCGGGTGCTGGGGGACGGTCGGGGGCATGTGGGCCGCTCCTGGGGCTCAGGAGAGAGAATGCGCGGCGGGCGGAAACCTGTCACGAAAAATGTCACGGCACCGGCTTGACCTCCAGCCGCCGCACCCGCAGCTCCGCCGGGGTGACGGCCGTCAGCCGGATCGGGCCGGCCGCCAGCGGGGCGTGGGCGTCCGTGTACTCGTACGTCTTCTGGCCGTCCACCAGGACGGTGACCGTGCTGCCCTTCGCGATCACGTCGATCCAGAACCACTGGCCGGGCGACGGGGCCGGCACCGGGTTGATCGGCGGCCGCCAGACGACCTGGGTCCCGGCCTTCGCGTCCATCTCCCGGGCGAACGCGCCCGGGGCGACGTGCGTGTTATGGGTCGTCTCGCCGCCGCAGGAGACGAAGTAGCCGGACGTGAAGACGCCCGCCGGGCGGCGGACCTCGGCCGCGCGGACGGCGATGAACTTGTTGCGGTGGGAGGCGTTCTGCACCTCGGCGCGGAGGTGCAAGTCGCCGTAGCTGGCCTCGGAGACGTAGGCGGCGTTGCCGCGGTGCGTCGCCGTCAGGATCAGGATGCCGTCGGTCACCCGGGCGCTGCCCTTGTTGAGGAGGGACGGCTTCCAGCCGGTCAGGTCCCGGCCGTTGAACAGCGGCACGAAGCCGTCGGCCGGCCGGGCCGGGGGCGGGGCGGGCGCGGCCGGTCCCGGCGGGGCCGCGGCGTCCTTCGGCGGCGCGTCCGCGTCCCCGGTCCGGGCCCACGTCGTCGCCTGGCCGTCGCCGTTGTGGCCGTCCAACTCGTTCGGGTTGTCGGGGTCGATGGCCAGCTGCTCGCGGGCGCCGCCGGCGAAGTGGACGTCAATCAGGCCGCCGTCGCGGCTCCAGGTGCCCGGCTGGCCGTTCCAATCGACCAACGAGGTGCGGCCCGTCACCGTGCGGACGTGGGGCGCGTCGCCCGGCGCGTGCGTGCACTTCCACCGGCCGACGAAGGTGAACCCGGCGCCCGCGTCGGGCAGCCGCTTCAACGCGAACCGGGCGGTGCCGCCGGTGTCCGGGTTGTTGCACAGCAGCGTCATCCGGTCCTTCCCGACCGTGCCGGTGCCAGCCAACTTGTCGCGCGGTCGGTCGGCGGACTCGACCACCACCGCCACCGCGTGGGTCATGGCGCCGCCGTCCGTGACGGTCCCCTCGACCACGAGTTTCACGGCGCCCGCCCGGACGGACGCCTTGAACGTGTGGCCGCGGCGCTCGGTGATCGTGACCGCCGCCGCGCCCGCCAGGCGGGCCCCGTCCCGCTCCACGGTGCCCACGCCGGCCCACTCGGAGTTCTCGGGGGCCAGCACGGCGGCGGCCGGCCGTTCGGCCTTCGGCCCCGCGGGCGCGGCCGCCGGTTCCAGCCGCACGGTGACGGTTTCGCGGCCGCCGGCGGCGAGTTCGACCTCGTCGCCGAACGTGGTGAACCCGTCCTTCGTCACCCGCACCCGCCGCTTGCCCGGCGCGGCGGTGATCGTGACCGTGTGCCCGTCGCCGGTCGTCAGCGTCGCCCTACCGTCGTCCACCGTGACCGCGACGTCGGCCGGCACGTT
>DASXAN010001512.1:0-8817 GCA_036406755.1 Gemmataceae bacterium | reverse complement strand
CGGCACCGAAGCCAGAGAAGCCGGCGGACGGTCCGGCGCTGGCCCCGCCGGACCTGGGGACGGACGTGTGGAAGGGGAGCCGGTCCAAACCGCAGGCTGAGCCGAGTGACCGCCCCGAAGAGGAGGAGGACGATCGCCCATGACGTGCGTCACGGGGCCGCCACGCGAATTACCCGGCGGCGCCGCCGCCACGCCGTCCAGGCGACGAGCACGCCGACCTGGACGATCATCAGGCCGAGGACAAGACCGCCGTGTTTGCCGAGCGGCAACCGGTATACGTCGATGGTTTTGCAGTCTGGCGAGACGACGGCCAGGAAGTGGCCCCGGGGTGAGACGACGCAGGAGCCAGACGACTCCCCCGACACCGACGCCATTGCTCGCCCCGCCGCATCGAAACACTGCCAATCGATCCACTCATCGCCTCTGTGATCGTCGGTTAGGTAGTCGGCGACAAGCTTCGTAGCGGCATTTCGCTCTCTGGGATGGCGATTGAGCAGCAATCGTCCCACATCATCCAACGATAGCCGGTCCCGATCACCCCGGCCGGTAGTGAATTCCAAACACGTTCCGGTGCAGAGGTCCGTATCGAACACCCAACCAGTGCCGTCCGCGGCCTGAACGACAAGCCGGCCGTTGGACAGCCAGCCACAAAACACGGCATTTGGAAGGGTTGCCCGGCACCGGCCGTCCGCGGCCGTCCATGTAACGACCGAAGGGACGGGATTGGGATCTTGTGAGTAAGTCGTCGCGGCAAGCATTTGCCCATCCCGGGAAATGTCGAGCGTCTCCAGCGCGCACCGGCCAACATTGTCTTCGCTTCGCAAGCGACCGGTATTCAGGTCGATCAGTCTAACGAACGCCGTACCCCATCCATCGGCGTCCTTGACACGACCACCGACCACGACCGCTTGACCGTCCGGGGTAACTGCCAGGCTGGTGTGGTAACCGGGCGCGGTGATGGACTTGACAGGGCCAGTTTCGAAATCCCATACCGTCAACTCCGCCGCCCCGGGTGAATACACGAGCCGGCTCTGACCTGGGACGAACCGGACGAAGCCACCAAGTTGAAGGGCTGGCGGTAATTCAGTCGCGATACACGTTGTCAGATCGATCAGATAATAAGCCCTGTCGCTCATCGAGTACGCCACAACCCACCGACTATCGTGGGACACGATCAACTCGTGCGGTGGAATCCCGCTGAACCCGGCAAAGGGCATCCCGCTCGCAAATTGCCGTTCCCGACGGAGCTCGCCGGTCGCAGTCTCGTAGATGCTGATGCGGCCGAAACTGTTTGCGATCAGAACCCGCCCTTCCTCGGCAAATTGGAATGCGTATGCGTGTGGCAACCGGACGTGTGGCACCGGCGGCAGCATAGCCCACAGCATCGCATGGACGCCGAACCACGCCGCGACCAAGACCCACTTCAGCCACCGCATCCTTGCCCCCTTCACCGGTCCGTGGACAGCTTCGGCTCCGTCGCGTCCCAGATGCTCACCGCCCCGTCGTGGTTGGTCGCCGCCAGCTTCCGCCCGTCCGGACTCCAGAACACCTTCGGGTTGAACGGCATGTCCCAGGTCCGCGGCTGGGCGGCGCGGAGGATGAGGACCTCGTGGCCGGTGGCGACGTCCCACAGTTTCACCGCCTCCCGGTTCACGCCGGCCAGCCGGCGGCCGTCGGGGCTGAACGCCAGCTGGTGGGCCGGCCCTTCCAGCGGCGCCGCGTGCAGCCGGGCCCCCGTCGCCACGTCCCACACGTAGACCTGCTCGTCGAAGGTGCCGGCCGCCAAGAACCGGCCGTCGGGGCTGAACGCGATCGCCATGACGACCGCCCGCGGGATCGTAAACGCGGCCGGCTCGCGGTCCGACGCCACGTCGCGGACGACGATCCGGGCCTCGGCCGGGACGGGCCGCCCGTCCGGGCCGGTTTCCATTCGGTAGTCGTCGTAGGCCAGCCGCGCCCCGTCCGGGCTGAACACCAGGCCGCCGTACAGGTGCCGCACCCGGACGGCCGCCGGGCGGAACTCGGCCACCCGCCCGCCCGTGGCCGCGTCCCAGACGACGACCAGCCGCCGGTAGTCGTCGCCCGTCCGGCCCAGGGCCGCCGTCGCCGCCCGCCGGCCGTCGGGGCTGACGGCGACATGGACCACTTCCCCGAGGCCGCCGTCCAGCCGGGCGACCTCCCGGCCGGCGGCCAAGTCCATCACCCGGACCGTGCGGCGGTTGGCCCGGTCGACCGACGCCCCCACCCGTCCGCCGGCCGACAGGGCGGCCAGCGTCGCCGGCCAGCGGTCCCAGCCGACCGCGGCCTGGAGCAGGGCCTTCCGCGATTGGGTCGCCAAGTCCACCTCGGCCACCCAGTCGCCACCGACCACGACGAGCCCGCGGCCGTCGGCGGTGAACGTCACGGCGTTGCCACTGGCCCCGGGCACGCGGACGAACTCCTGGTGGGCGACGGCCGCGTCCCAGACCTTGACCTCGCCCGGCTGCTGGCTACCGGAAACCACCGTCCTGCTGTCCGGGAAGAACTCGACGCACGTCACCCGCCCGGTGTGGCCGCGGAGCACCAGCCGCTCCGCCCCGCGGGCCACGTCCCACAGCCGCACCGTCCGGTCGGCCCCGGCGGTGGCCAGGGACTTGCCGTCGGGGGAGAACGCCAGGCCCATGACCGGGCCCTCGTGGCCGGCCAGGCGGGTCACCAGCCCGCCGTCGGACGGGCGGAGCAGCCGCACGGCCGTGCCGTCGCACGCGGCCAACAGGTCACCCGTGGGGCTGAACGCCAGGCCGCCGGCCGTACCCCGGACCTGTCCCCGCTCCTCGCCCGTCGCCGGGTCGCACAGGCGGATGGCGTCGCCCTTGACCAGCGCGACCGTCCGCCCGTCCGGGCTGAACGCCAGCCCGCCGAAAGGGTCCGCCCCGGGCCACGCCCCCGCGGCCGCCGGCACCGCGCCGGTCAGGTCCCAGGTCAGGGCACCGCCCTTTTCCCCGACCGCGGCCAGGTAGCGGCCGTCGGGGCTGAACGTCAGCCGCCGCGGCCTGCCGAGCGGCCGGCCGACCGCGCCCTTCAGCTGGATGATCGGGCCCTGAGCGTCCGGGGTCAGGGGGCACAGGTCGACGGTGGACCCGACCGGCCCGGCGGCCGCGAGCCACCGGCCGTCGGGGCTGTAGGCGACACAGGTATACCACCCGGCCGGCAGGTCGAGCCGACGGACGCCGCCGCCGGGGAAGTCCCAGACGCGGACGCCGCCACTCGGCGGGGCCGAAAACGGGTTACCGCTCGCCGCCGCAAATTGCCGCCCGTCGGGACGGACCGCCACCGCCTCGACGTACAGGTCGGCCTCGACCGTCAGCCGGTCGGCGTGGACCAGCCGGCGGAGAAAGCCCCACTCCCAGCCGCGGCGGTCGGGGGCCCCGTCGGCCGGCCGGCACTGGTCCAGCAGCCAGTCCGTCCGGGCCGGGTTGTTCTGCCGCCACTCCAGCCACGCCTGGGCGATGTGAGCGAAGTAGGCGTTGGCCTCGGCCGCGTCCCGGGCGGTGATCGCCTGGTCGCGGGCCCCTTCCGCCTGCTGCCGCAACCCGACCTCGCGGTGCTCGGCCCGCTCGGCCCGGTCCCACCCGGCCAGGGCGTAGGCCAGGGCGGCGGCGACGCCGGCCGCCCCCAGCACCGTCACGGCCGCCACCGCCCCCACCGCGGCCGCGACCGCCGGCCGCCGCCGCACCCACCGCCACGCCCGCCCCCACGCCGACACCGGCCGGGCCCGGACCGGCTCGCCGGCCAGGAACCGCCCCAGGTCGTCGGCCAGGGCGGCGGCGGAGGGGTACCGCTTCGCCGGCTCCTTCCGCAGGCACCTCAGGCAGACCGTCTCCAGGTCCCGCGGCACGCCCGGTTGCACCGCCCGCGGCGGCAGCGGGTCCCGCTGCTGAACCTCCGACAGCGTTTCGATCGCGTTCACCCCGCGGAACGGCGGCCGGCCGGTGAGCAGCTCGTAGAGGATCGCCCCCAGCGCGTACACGTCCGCCGCCGGGGTGATGCCGTGGACCTGCCCGGCCGCCTGCTCGGGGGCCATGTAGCTCGGCGTGCCGACGATCGCCCCGGTCGAGGACAGGCCGAGCGAGGTGATCGCGGCCGGGTCGTCGGCCGTGACGAACTTGGCCAGGCCGAAGTCGGTCACCTTCGGCGTGCCGTCGGCGGCGAGCAGGACGTTGCCGGGTTTGAGGTCCCGATGGACGACCCCCTGCCGGTGGGCGTGGTCCAGGGCCAGGGCCAGCGTGCGGACGAGTTCGGCGGCGACCCGCGGCGGCTGCGGCTGGCCGCCGGTCCGCTCGCCCAGCGAGCCGCCGTCGAGGAACTCCAGGGCGATGAACGGCCGGCCCTCCTGCTCCCCGACCTCGTAGATCGGCACGATGTTCGGGTGCCGCAGCCGGGCGACCGTCTCGGCCTCGGTCTGGAACCGCAGCCGCACCTCCGGGCCGGCGTACTCGGCCGCCAGGATCATCTTCAGGGCGACCGGCCGCTTCAACCGCGGGTCGTGGGCCAGGTAGACGACCCCCATCCCGCCCCGGCCCAGCTCGCGGACCACCTCGTACCGGCCGACCCGGGCCGGCATCGGGCCGACCGGCGGCCACCGCGGCACGCCCGTCCCGAGGACCGTCACCGACGGGGCGACGGGCACGGGCCGCGGCGTGGGAGCGGTCGGCGGCATCAGGCGGAGCAAGCGACCCACCCTGGCCGCCCCGTCGTCGACCGGGGCCGGGTGATCCGTCGCGTCGGCGTCGGCGAGCTCGGTCAGCCGTTCCAGGTGGCGCTGGCAGGCGGCACAACCCTCGACGTGGGCCGTCAGTTCGGCGTCGGCGTCCGGCGGGAGCCGGCCGGCGAGCAGGTCCTCCAGCCGGGGCGGCGGCGGACAGTCGGTGATCATCCCGCGCCCCCGTCCAGGCGATCGAGTTCCTCGCGGAGCATTTTCAGTACGTTGCTCTTGGCCTTGAAGACCGAGGCGACGGGTAGGCCGAGCCGGGCCGCCGCGTCGGCGGCGGGCAACCCGTCCCGGGCGGTGAGCTGGAAGGCGTCCCAGGTCGGCCCGGCCACCCGGCCGCGGACCCGGGCCGAGGCCGCCTCCAGCAGCTCCAGGTCGAACACCTCGTCGAGCCGCCGGGCCAGGTCGTCGCGGGCCGGGACCGAGTACAGGGCGTCCCAGGCGGCCGAGTTGTCGCCGGCGGCGGCCGGCCGGCGCCGGCCCGCCAGGTCCGTCCAGGCGTGGTGGGCCAGCGTCCGCAGCCAGGCCCGGAACGACCGGGCCGGGTCGTACTCGAACGACCGCATCTTGACCGCCAGCCGGAGCAGGACGGTCTGGGCCACGTCCTGGGCGTCGGCCTCCTGGAGGTGCCAGCGACGGCACCAGTCGAGGATCTTGGCCCCGTACCGGCCGACGAACTCGGTCCAGGCGGACGCGTCGTCCGGCGCCTGCCGCAGCCGGTGCAGCAGTGTGACCCGGGTCGGGTCGTCGGTCGGCTGACTCACCCCCGGCCACCTCCGCGGCACGTCCGTCGGCGTACCGCCATTGTCCCCACCGGCCGGGGCCGTGTCACGCCCTTTCCGCGTGTCGGCCCGGGCGGCCGGAAAAAAAAACACTCGCCGATTCCAATCCGGCCCGGTCGGCCGGTATTCCCTTCGGCCCCGTCGGGCGGCCGGCGACGCGGCCGGCCCGGGCATCGCCTTCACCGTTTCGGGAGGAGACTCACCGTGCTCTCCGTACGCTCCCACATCACGCGAGATGACATCGCCGCGATCGGGCAGCTCGTGCCCGCCCATCTGGTGTATCTGCTGACGGGCCATCAACACGACAAGCTCGTGGTCAAGCAAGAAGGGAGGACGGGTAACAAGAACTCGAACGTCGAGCATAACCTCCTGGTCATGTCGTTCATAGACCCGAACGGCCAACAGCTCGTGTTGGATGCCAGCGAGGTCAGCGAGTTGCGCCTATGGGTCACCACCGCGGCGGGAGAGGCGGCACATGCTTCGATGCAGCCGCTCCTGAGCGAGCTCGCCAACCGGCTTAGTCAGGGCGAGGCACAGGGAGTGGTCTGGACCAAGATGCCATTCAAACGGCTGGTGAATCTGGACTCCGCGGTGAAGGACAAGGACGACAAGCAGAACGCAGACAAGACGAAAATCCGTCAGCTCGGGGCAGCCCTCGCGGCCCCTGGGGGCCTGGAAAAGCTCGGCGAGATCGTGGCCGCCGATCTGTTCAACGGCAATCAGGATCGCTTCTCCTATCACATCGATAAGAGGACCCACAAACTGGCACCGCAGAAGGAGAAGACCATCGGCTCGCAATACCGTCACCTGGCCAATCTCGGCAACCTCCTGGTCGCTCTCGACGGACCGGCACAGCCGACCGGGCTCGATTCGTTTGACCCGACCTCGAATTACAAGTCGTGGACGACGCCCCTGACCGACGCCGAAAAGAGCGACCTCGCCGGACTTTGGCCGGGCCGCGTCCTGGCTCCCTGTCGAACGGCGGACCTGCACGAATTCGCCGTCAGCGCGATGGCGGACCTCGAACAGGCGATGGGGCCGCGACATCGCAAGATCCCCTTCGCCACCAAGTCCCGGCTCGGCAAGCATGCCGCGGCGCGATTCCAGACCGGCCTGGAGCGGGGGCGGACCAAGATCGTCCAGCGGCTGCGGGCCCAGTACGGCCGCCAGATGCCGACCGGCCTCGCCGACCGCCTGCGGTTGCTGAACATGTAGCGGGACCGGCGACCGCCTCGCGCCCCCGCGTCATCCGTCCCGCGGGCCGTAGAATGGCCCAGAGCCACCGGCCCGCGGGACCCGTATGCCGATCATTCAAGTCGACAACCTCGCCAAGATCTATCGCGTCTTCCAGAAGAAGCCGGGCCTCACCGGCGCCCTGCGCGCCCTCGTCCGCCGCGAGTACAAGGAAGTCCGGGCCGTGGACGGCGTCAGCTTCTCCATCGAGCCCGGCGAGATGGTCGCCTTCCTCGGGCCCAACGGGGCCGGCAAGACCACCACCCTCAAGATGCTCTCCGGCCTCATCTATCCCACCAGCGGCTCCGCCCAGGTGCTCGGGTTCACCCCGTGGGACCGGGCCGACGCCTTCCGCCGCCGGTTCGCCCTGGTCATGGGCCAGAAGAACCAGCTCTGGTGGGACCTGCCGGCCGCCGACAGTTTCCAGCTCCACCGCGAAATCTACTCGCTCCCCGAGGCCGAGTTCGAGAAGACCCAGGGCGAACTGATCGAGCTATTCGAGGTCAAGGACCTGGTCCGCCAGCCGGTCCGCGAACTGTCGCTGGGCGAGCGGATGCGGATGGAGATCATCGCCGCCCTGCTCCACCGGCCGCAGTTACTCTTGCTCGATGAGCCGACGATCGGCCTGGACGTGGTCGGGCAGGTGAAGATTCAGAAATGTCTGCGGGAGTACAACGAGACCCGCGGCGTGACGATGCTGCTCACCAGCCACTACATGCGGGACGTGGAGGCGCTGTGCGACCGGGTGCTGGTCATCAGCCACGGGCGGGTGGTGTTCGACGGCCCGCTCGACCGCATCTCCGAGCAGTTCGGGCAGGCGAAGTTGCTGCACCTGGAGTTCGCGGACTCGGCCCCGCAGAACGGGCTGGAGCGGTACGGCGAGGTGACGCGACGGGACGGCCCGGTGGCCGAGCTGCGGATCGACCGGGCCTCCGTCACGACCACGCTGAGTGCGATCCTCGACACCTATCCGGTGGTGGACATGAGCGTGCAGGACCCGCCGCTGGACCAGATGATCGCGCGGATTTTCGAAGAGGCGAAAGCGACCAAATGAACCACCCGGTTAGCCGCGACGCGGAGTCCGCGGAGCGGAGCGCGGTAGCGCTCGCGCGCTCCGCTCCGCCGAGCCTCCGCGTCGCGGCTAACCCGTTTCGCAAGTACCTCCGCATTTTCCGCGTCTCCTTGATCGAACGGTTGGCCTACCGCGGCGACTTCTTCCTCGCCACCATCCTCCGCTTCCTGCCGATGATCACGACCATTCTACTCTGGGGGGCGATTTTCGCCGGGGCGAAGGAGACGACCGGCAAGACCGAACTGTCTGGGTTCAGCTACGAGGACATGATCGCCTACCTGCTGCTAACCCACATCAGCCGGGCGTTCTCGTCGATGCCCGGGCTGGCGGCCGGCATCGCCCGCGACATCCGCGACGGGTCGCTGAAGAAATACCTGATCCAGCCGCTCGACATGCTCGGCTACCTGCTCGCCTACCGGGCCGCCCACAAGGTCGCGTACATCGCCACGGTGGCGATCCCGTACGCCGGCCTGTTCGCCGTCTGTGCCGGCTTCTTCACGCACTTCCCGGACGCCCCGACGTTCGCCGCCTACCTCGCGTCGCTGCTCCTGGCGTTCCTGATCGGCTTCCATTTCGAGGCGTGCATCGGGGCCATCGGGTTCTGGCTCTTGGAGGTCAGCTCGCTGTTGTACATCATCAACACGCTGAACTACTTCATTTCGGGGCACATGTTCCCGATCGACCTGTTGGGCGAGCCGGCGGCGACGGTGCTGAAATCGCTGCCGACGAAATACCTGGCCTACTTCCCGGCGGCGGTGTTCCTGGGCAAAATCCAGGGGCACGCGCTGGTGACGGGCCTGCTCGGGGCGGTCGGCTGGGCGGTCGGGTTGATGCTGGTGTCCCGGCTGCTGTATCGCGTCGGCCTGCGGCGGTATAGCGCTTACGGAGGATAGACGGCGTTTGTGGGGTGGGTCGAGGAGTCGGAGGCGACGCAGGCCCACCGAGGAAGAGACAGCCTCCGGAGCGGTGGGCCTGCGTCG
>DASXAN010001511.1:0-8417 GCA_036406755.1 Gemmataceae bacterium | reverse complement strand
TGCGAGGGGAGCGGTCTTCCCCGCTCCCTCGCAAAGCTTCGGGCCGCGGCGTCGCGTCAACTGTTCTACTTCGCGCCCGCCTTCGCCGCCGCCAGCTTGCGGGCCAGCTGCGACTTCTTGCGGGCCGCCGCGTTCGGGTGGATCACCCGCTTGGCCGCCGCCTTGTCCAGCTTGCGGATCGCCGCCTTCAGCTCGGTCGCCGCGTCGCCGCCGTTCAGGGCACCGAGGAACGTCTTGATCTGTCCCTTGATCGCCTTCTTGGCCGCCCGGTTGCGGAGCCGGCGCTTCTCGTCCTGTCGCAGGCTCTTTTCAGCGCTTTTCGTGTGAGGCATGGTCCTACCCGGAGTCCTTCTGTGATTCCCATGAAAAAGCCCACCTGCCGCCGCGGGTGGGCTTGAGTGACATCAGCCCTGTCCGCCGACCTTGTAGCGGACGAAGCGGACGATCTCCAGTTTGGCCGCCTTGAGCAGGTCGCCGACCGTCTTCTTGGCGTACTTCATCTGGTTGGCCATCGGCTGATCGACCAGCACGTTCTCGCCCAGCCAGGTCTTGTACTTGCCCTCGGCGATCTTCTCGACCACGGCCCCCGGCTTGCCGGCCGCCGTCTCCTCGGCCTGCTTCTTCGCCAGCGCCTTCTCCTGCGCGGCCACGTCGGCCGGCACCTCGCTCGCCACCGCGAACCGCGGGTTCAGGGCGGCGATGTGCGTGCAGATGTCGCGGAGCAGGACCGGGTCGGCCGACTCGCCCTTCACCTGCACGAGCACGCCGAGCGTGCCGTCGTGGTGGACGTATTCGCCGGTGATGCCGTCCAGGCGGACGAACCGGGCCGGCCGCATATTCTCGCGGATCAGTCCGACCACGTCCGCGATCCGGTCCTTGACGGTCTGTCCCTGGGCGGCGACGGACGGCTGTTTTTCAAGCTCCTCCACGGAAGCCGGGTTTTTCGTCGCAACCTGCTTGGCAAGTTCGTTGGCCAGGGCAATGAACCGCTCGTTTTTGACGACCGACGGCGACTCGCACCGCAGCTCGACCAGGGCCCCGGCCGTCTTGTGGTCGGAGAACGCGCCGACGCGGCCCTCGGCCGTCTCGCGGGCGCCCTTGTCGCTTGCCAGGAACTTGCCGCCCTCCTCGCGGAGGACGAGGATCGCCTTTTCGATGTCGCCGCCGGCCTTCTCGAGGGCGGCCTTGCACTTCATCATCGGCATGTCGGTGCGGTCGCGCAGCTCCTTGACCGCGGCGGCGCTGATCTGGCTCATGGCTTCGGGGATACTCCATCTCTGCGTAGAAATAGGTCCTATGGGTCCCATGGGACCCATAGGACCTATGTCCGACTAGCTACTGAGCGACCGCCGGGGCCGGCGTCGGGTTCGCGGGGGCCGCCGGGCCGTTGGGGCCGTTGGCCTGCGGGGCGGCCTGGACCGGCCGCGGGCGGATCGGCGGCTGCTGCTCCGGCGGCAGGGCGGACCGCCCCTCCAGCACGGCGTCGGCCAGCTTCGACAGCACCAGCTCGATCGACCGGATCGAGTCGTCGTTGCCCGGGACCGGCAGGTCCACCGTGTCCGGGTCGCTGTCCGTGTCGATCAGGGCCACCGTCGTCACGCCCATCCGCTGGGCCTCCTTGACGGCGATGTGCTCCTTCTTCGGGTCGATCACCACCAACACGTCCGGCATCCGGTTCATTTCACGGATGCCGAGCAGGTTCCGGCGGATCTTGGTCAGTTCCCGGGTCAGCTGGCTGACCATTTTCTTGGAGTAGCGGCGGATCTCGGCGGTCTCGGGGGCCTTGGCCAGGTCGAACTTGCCGGACTCGTTCCGCATCGAGTTCATGTAGGCGAGCATGTCGATCCGCTGCGGGTTCTCCCCGGCGGGCAGCCACATGAGCTCCAGCTCCTGCAGCCGCTTCAGCCGGGCGCGGATGGTGCGGTAGTTCGTCAGGGTACCGCCCAGCCACCGCTCCGAGACGTACGCCATGCCGCAGCGGGCGGACTCCCGCTCGACCGCCTCCTTGGCCTGCCGCTTGGTGCCGACGAACAAGACCAGCCGGCCGTCGGCGACGGCCTTGGCGACGAACCGGTAGGCCCGCAGCAGGCCGCGGACGGTTTCGCGGAGGTCAATGATGTGGATCAGATTGCGCTTGCCGTAGATGTACGGCCGCATCTTCGGGTTCCACCGACTAGCGCGGTGGCCGAAGTGAACGCCGGCCTCGATGAGGTCCTTAACCTGAACAATCGCCACGCACTGCCCTCCTGCCCTCCAGGGCGGGGATCGGGGTGAAGACGGACGCCTCTCGGGAGCCGGACGGACCATCCCCCGTGGGACTTCGGGGGGGAAGCCTTTATACTATCACGGCCCGGTAGCCGGTCAAAATTTTTTACGGATTCTCCGCCGCCTTTCCAGCCCCGCGGCGCAACTTCTTGCCGATGAACTTTTTACCGGTTCTGGACATCCGCGGTGGAATTGTCGTCCGCGCCCTTGCCGGCCGGCGGGCGGAGTATCAGCCGCTGACCAGCCGGCTGACCGACTCGACCGATCCACTTGCCGTGGCGACGGCCATCCGCGACCGGTTCGGTTGGGCGGATGTCTATGTCGCGGACCTCGATTCGATTACCGCTTGCCGGTTCGCGCCCGACCTTGCCCTGATCGAGCGGTTTCGCGCCGCCGGTTTTCGCCTCTGGCTGGACGCCGGTGTCCGGACCGCGGCCGACGCGGACCACATCGCAGTGGCCGGGTTGGAGCGGGTGGTGGTCGGCCTGGAGACGCTTGGCGACCTGGCGGCCTGGCGCGAGATCGTTTCGCGCCTCGGGGCGGAACTCGCTGTGTTCTCCCTGGACCTGCGCGACGGGCGGCCGTTGGCGTCGGCCCCGTTGGACGCCGTGGCCGCCGTGGAGCGCATTGTGACCGACGGCGGCCGGCAGCTGATTGTTCTGGATTTGGCCCGGGTGGGTCTGGGCAGCGGGCCGGGGACGGAATCGTTGTGCGCGGAGCTGGTGCGCCGCCACCCGGGGCTGACAGTCTACGCCGGCGGCGGCGTTCGTGGTCGAGAGGACGTGCGCCGTCTGGAAGCGGCCGGCGTCACCGGCGTGTTACTGGCGTCGGCGCTGCACGACGGGGCGTTTGTTTAACCCCGCTCCCAATGGTACGTCGCCACCTGGCCGAAGCTCTCCTCAACCTCGACGCGCAGCGCCCGCGGCTCGTACCCCTTCTCGCGGCGCAACACGTCGAGCAGCCGGTGGCCGATGTAGCGGCCGAGCAGTTCCGCCGTCGTGTTCGCCACCGGCAGCAGCACGCAATCCTCCCGCGGGAACAGCCACCGCCGGTCGCCGTAGCGGACGTGGACCGAGCCCTCCCGCTCCTCGACGCGAATCAGGTCGCTCTCGGTCGGCAGCAGCATCCGGTGGTCGAGGGTGTCGGTGATCGCCTGGGTGTGCCGCTTCAGGGCGATGAAATCGAAGACGTAGTGGTTGGCGTCGAGGTCGCCGTCGGCCTCGACGGCGACGCGGTAGTTGTGGCCGTGCAGCCGCTCGCAGTGGTCGCCGTCGTAGGTAATGAAGTGGCCGGCGGAGAAGACGAGGTAGTCTTTTGAGACGCGGACGGTGTAGCGGTCGGCGGGCATGGCGGTCATCCGGGCGCGCGGTCGACGGCGGCGGCGAAGGGCAACTGGATGATATTCTGCCGCAGGGCGACGAACAAGCTGGCGGTGACGAGGTCGGCCGTCGTACCGGGGTTGCGGGGCGGCGTCACCTTCTGCCGCAGCCATTCGTCGAAGCCGATCAGGCTGGCGAGATGGTACCCCGACTGAGACTTCACGATTTCTCGGGCGCGGGCTGACACCTCGTCGGCGGCTCGTTGCCCGTGGCGGCGAACGATCAGGCTGTCGGGGTATTTGGCCAGCGTCCGCATGAACAGTTGGACCACCGCACCACCGACGTTCGATCGGGTGTTCTGCAATTCCTGCCGCAGGTACTCGGCTCCCTCAAACACCTGCTCAAAATCGTTGACGTACTGCCGCGCGACGAGGTCGCGGTCGGCAGCCAGTCCCATCGCCTCGCGGAGTGTCACGGTCGGGTCGCCAATCACATCCTGCTCCGGAACGGTTCCTAGCCCACCAGGCTGCGCCCGCCGAATCGCCTCGTACGCGGCCCGGGCGTCGGCGACGTCGAGCCGCATGAGCATGCGCGTCACCCCGCCGCGCAGGTCGAGGCCCGGTTGTACGCTCGCCATCGGCGCCAGGAGCAGGACGATCCCGAGGTTCGTGTTGACGTTGGTGACCCGCCGCGTCGCCCGGATGCAATCTAGGATCGTGTCGCCGACGCGGCGGAGCGGGGCTTGGTCGAGGACCGGGGCGATGGCGGCCGCAGACAGCAGCATGTCGATCGCATTCATGTCGCGGAATCCGGACATCAGGGCCACATTGCCCGGCTTCAACACGCCCACGTCGAGAATGCACGCGGCCTGGGCGCACATGCCGATCGATAGCGGCTCACTCACGGCGATCCTCCCCGCTCAGGTGCCGCATGACAGCCGCGGCCACGTCCACGCCGCACGCCGGGGCCAGCGCCCGCCAGCCCGGCACCGCGTTCACCTCCAGCACGACATCGCCGTCTGCGGTCGGCAGCAGATCGACGCCGGCGAACACCGCTCCGACGGCCGCCGCCGCCCGCAGCGCCAGCCGCTCCTGATCGACGGTTGCCGTCACGGCTTCGGCCCGTCCGCCCTGGGCGACGTTGGTCCGCCAGTCGTCGCCGGCGTGCCGCCGCATCGCGGCCAGCACCTGCCCGCCGAGCACCAGCACCCGCAGGTCCCACCCGGGATGTGGCACGAACCGCTGCAGGTAAAGCACGGCCTGCGTCCGCTCCAGGGTGCGGAACGTCCGCCACGCCAGCTCCGGGTCGGACACGCGGACCATGCCCCGTCCTTCGGAGCCGAACAGCGGCTTCACCACCACGTCGCCGCCGAGGGCGCGAAACGCGTCCAGGGCGGCGTCGGCGTGCTGGCACGCCACAGTCGGCGGTACCGGTAGGCCGGCGGCCGCAAGCTTGGCCGTGGCGAGGTACTTGTCCACGCACGCCTCCAGCGCGACCGGCGGGTTCAGCACCGTGACGCCGCCGGCTTGAGCCCGGTGTAGCAGATCCATGCGGAATACGACCTGCTCCAGTGACCCCGGCGGCATGGTGCGGACGACCACCGCGTCATGGCCGGCGAGTGGGTCGGGCTCTGAACCCACGCCGGCGGCGAGGCGGCGGAAGTCGAGCACGTCGGCGGCGTGTCCGGCGTCGGCGGCCGCCCGCCGCAGGTCGCGGACGTGCCAACCGTCACCGCCGGCCAGAATGGCGAGCCGCATGGTCACCCCTCGAACGACCGCCGGAGCACCTCCGGGGCGGCCTGACCGAAGGCGAATGTTCGCCCGCTGGTCAGGTTGTGGAACACCACCTCCGCCGGGGCGAACAGGTGCGGGTCGATCTTGTAGAAGTCGTGGCCGTAACGGGCGAACAGTTCGGCGAACGGCACGCCGTGGTCCCGCGACGCACTCGCCGGCACCTGCGGGCCGACCGCGGCGAGCCGGTCGTCATCGGCCCGCACCCACAGGTGGACCCGGCCGCCGTAGAGGATCGCGTCGTTCGTCCGGCCGATGGCGGCGAGGTCGTCCTTGGCCGGCGGTGGCAGCGGGGCGGTGCCGAAGCCGCTGACCACCTGCGTCACGTCGAACTTGAGGGCGTGCAACTTGTGCAGGGCCGTCTCCAGCGAGCGGGCGACGACCTGGACCGTGCCGGCGAGGCTCGCCGTTGGCGCGACCAGAAGCATGAGTCGATCGGCCGGTAGGCCGAGTTTCTCGGTTAGCACCGCCACGACTTCCTCCGTCGGCAGCTTCCGCGTCTCCAGCACGCCGACGGCGACGGCCGACTCCTCCCGGCCGGGGATGTCGTTGAACAACTCCTCCTTGCCGTACTTGGCCCGCATCGGGCCGGACCCCATGGCGAAGAACTTGCCGGCGCTGATCTGCCAGCCGGCGTACTGACTGGCCAGGCAGGCCCGCACGGGGTCGTCGCTGTAGACCACGACGAGCGGGCCACGCCACTCGCCGACCCGGCCCGGCGCCAGCGATACCTCGGCACGGCCGGAGAGGCAGACGCGGGCCAGCCCGAGCCCGGCCTGCAACCCACCGGGGACCGCGATGCCGCAGTCGATGACGGTCGCGCCGCCCACGGTGTGGACGGCCAGCCGCAGCGCGGCCGCGTCGCCGGCCAGCTGCTCGGCGATGACCCGGGCGTCCTCGTTCAGTGTCATGGCCGGTCCCCCGGTCGAGTCATTTCAAGAGCCACGCATCGAGTTCCGACGCGATCACTCGCAGTCGTCGTTCGCACTCGGCCGCCGAGTCGCCGGCCGCGAACGCCGTCAGTACCGGCCGCCCGGCGGCGACCCGCTGCCCGGCAGGCGGGATGTCGGCGAACGCGGGCGGCGCGTCGAGCGGCGGCTGTCGCAGCACGGCCTCCCACGGCCCGTCGGCCGGGACAGTCAACGGCCGCGGGGCGTACCACACCGCCTTTCCGACCAATCCCGCTCGCGGCCCGACTTGCACAATCGGCGCGGACGGATCGAAGGCCCGCCGGTGTAAAGCTAGCGCTCGCAGCCCCGTCGCGTATTCCAGCACCTCGACCGACGCCGTGTACCGCGGGTTGACCTCGACCGGCCATGGCACGCCGTCGCGGACCACGGCGTCGACGCCGAACAGCCCTCGCAAGCCTGCGAACGCCGTCACCGCCGCGCCGAGTCGGTCCCACGCAGCCTGTTCCGTCGGCGTGAGTGGCAGCGGGCCGATGCTGCCAGCGTACCGAAACGGCGGTGCGTGAAGCCAGCATTCGCCGACGAATTGCCGCGTGACGCCGAGTAACCGGCAACCGCCTTCGTCGGCACAGAACACACCCGCCCGGGACTCGCCCTCGACAAACCTCTGCAGCAACAGCCGGCGAGTGGGGTTGCGTGAGCGCCCCGAGTGTCTGGCACTGGCCAATCGGATCCCGATCCCTCCCGCGCTGGCGACCGGCTTGAGGAGCCATCGTCCCGGTGGCAGTTCGTTCCCAAGTCGGCGCACATCGGGGCAGGGTGCGTCGGCGGCGCGGAGGGCGGCGGCCAGGGCGAACGGGTCGCGGGCGCGGCGAAGGTAGGCCGCGGCGTTGCCCCAGAGCGGACGGTCCCGGGCGATCCGCTCGACGATCTCGGGGCGATTCTCAAGCGCCCCGGTGTACAGCCACGGCCCCGGCGGCGCTTCGCATGCCATCAGGGCCAGTCCCGCGGGGTATTGTCCCGGCGGCACGGCGCGGGCGGGGCATACGGCCGCCAGATCGCGGTCGGCGAACAGGTCGATGGCCCACGGCCGCAGCCCGGCCCGCACCGCCGAGAACGCCGCCGCCCGCCCGCTGGCGCCGATGAGGATGAGGTGCGGGCCCATGCCCAGGTTATCGAGCGTACCCATCCTTCCGGCAAGCGCCCGTTTCGCCGCGCGGCGCAGCCAAGCGAGATCGCGAACGCTTAGCTGCGCCGCGCGGCGAAACGAAGAACGATCTGCTTGTCATTCGTCGTGCCCGACGGTATTGTCCTCCCCCCGCCCGGAGCGGCGGTCACCAACCACCGGAAGGGAGGCCAGCCATGCGTCTGTTCAGTTGGGCCGGCGGCGTCGCCCTCGCGGCCGCGGCTGCCGGCGGGTTCGTCGCCGGCGGGGCCGTCCACCGCCGCGATGTCGTCCCGGTCATCCGGGTCTGCAACGCCGACGGCGGCGAGTTGAGCGAAGCTCCGCCGACACCGGTGGTGCCGCCGCAGGTGGCTGAGGACATCGACCTGACCTGCCAGTCGGCCGCGTTCGGTCCCCAGTCCACCGAGCCGCCGCTGGCCGACCAGATGTCGGCCAGCATGATTCGCACCGCCTCGTTCGAGCTGCCGGCCGGGTCGCCGGACGGCCCGGAGTCACCGCAGGTGTTGCCGGTCATGCCCTACCTGACCGACGATCCCACGCCGGCGAAGTTGCCGCCGCTCGACGACGTGCCGGCCGGCCCGCAGCCGGCCCCGGACAACCCGCTGTTCCGGGCCGTGAAGAAGTTCGTCGAGACGGCCGTGACCCCGCCGCGGTATGTACCCGACCCGACCGAACGGCTGAAGTCGCTCATCAACCAGTCCGAGGATTTGCGCGAGGCCGGCGTCAACGACCGGCCGTCGCCGCTGCCCGCGGCCGACAAGGTGGACCTCGGCAAGCCGCCGGTGTGCGAGCACCCGTCGGCCGCGCCGCTGCTGCCGCCGTGGTTCGGCCGCCCGCCGAAGCCGCCCGGCGACGTTCGAGTGCCGCGGCGGCTGGTGCCGCTGCCGGTCGGCGACGTCGTGCCCCGGCCGAAGGTGGACACGACCGAGGTCCGCCCCGGTGACTTGCC
>DASXAN010001510.1:0-7588 GCA_036406755.1 Gemmataceae bacterium | reverse complement strand
GAACCGCGGCATGTGGAACAGCGGGTGGTACGGCATCGGCAGGCCGTTGAGGGCCAACATGCCGAGCACGGCGGCCAACGCCGCCCCCAGGATGGTGCACTCGAACGTCACCGGGATGAACATCGGCCAGGAGTGGTACGGCCGGCCGCCGATGTTCAGCGGGTAGGTCACGACCGCCGTGACGTACTGGAGCGCGTAGCCGGTCAACCCGCCGATCAGTCCGCCGAGGAACACGATGAGCGGCACCCGGGTCCGCGGGTGACCGATCGCCTCGACCAGGTCCTCGATCGGGAACGGCGCGTACGCCTCGAACCGCGTGTAGCCGGCCTCCCGCGTGCGGTTGGCTGCGACCACCAGGGCGGTCGGGTTGTCGAACTCGGCGACCACGCCGTAGACCGGGAGGTTCATGCGTGGCCCTCCGACCGGGCGGCCGCGTGCTCGCCGTCCCGCACCTGGGCCGCGGGCAAGAGCGTCCGCATCTCGAAGATCGAGATCATCGGCAGGAACCGGATGAACAGGAAGATCAGGGCCAGGAACAGGCCGACGGTGCCGAAGTAGGTGGCGTAGTCCCAGAACGTGCCGCTGTAATTGCCCCAGGAGGACGGGAGGAAGTCGCGGTGCAAGCTGGTCACGACGATCACGTACCGCTCCAGCCACATGCCGACGTTGACGAACATCGCCACCACGAAGAGCGCCACCGGGCTGAGCCGCACCCGCTTGAACCACACCGCCTGCGGAACGATGATGTTGCACAAAATCAGTGACCAGTACACCGGCGCGTACGGTCCCATCATGCGGTTCTTGGTGACGTACAGTTCGTACCGCTCGGCGCTGTAGAACGCCGTGAACGCCTCGATCGCGTAGCCGTAGGCGACCATCAGCCCGGTCGCCAGCATCACCTTGGCCATGTTCTCGAGGTGCTTGGCGGTGATGAAGTCCTTCAGCCCGTACAGCGCCCGCAGCGGGATCGTCAGCGTCAGCACCATCGCGAACCCGGCGTAGATGGCGCCGGCGACGAAGTACGGCGGGAAGATGGTCGTGTGCCACCCGGGCAGGATGGCGATGGCGAAGTCGAAGCTGACGACCGTGTGCACGGACACGACCAGCGGCGTGGCGATGCCGGCCAACAACAGGTAGGCGACCTCGTACCGCTGCCAGTGCAGGGCGGAGTTCCGCCAGCCCATCGCCAGGATGCCGTAGACGATCCGCCCCCGTCGGGTCGGGGAGCGGTCGCGGAGCGTCGCTAGGTCCGGGATCAGGCCCACGTACCAGAACAACAGCGACACCGTCGCGTACGTGCTGACGGCGAACACGTCCCAGATCAGCGGGCTGCGCCACTGCGGCCAGAGTTCCATCGTGTTGGGGTACGGCAGCAGCCAGTAGAAGAACCACGGCCGGCCCATGTGGAGGAGCGGGAACAGGCCGGCGCAGGCGACGGCGAACAGCGTCATCGCTTCGGCGAACCGGTTGATGCTCGTCCGCCACTGCTGCCGCAGGAGAAGCAGGATGGCGGAGATGAGCGTCCCGGCGTGCCCGATGCCGATCCACCAGACGAAGTTGACGATCGCGAACCCCCAGCCGACCGGGATGTTGATCCCCCAGATGCCGACGCCGGTCACCAACAGATACGACACGGCCAGGAACAGGAGCATCGTGAAGGCGAACGAGATGCCGAACCCGAGCCACCACTTCCAGCCCGTCGGCCGGGTCAGGACGATCGAGCTGATCTTGTCCGTGACGGTGGCGAACGTGTGGCCGGGGCCAATAATCCCTGGCCGGGCCGGCCCGACCTCCTGCTCGGCGATGAATTCGGCCGGCTCGCTAGGCATGGTCCCCGCCCTCCGGCGGCTCCAGGGCCGGGTTCGGGTTGCGGACGGCCGCCAGGAACGTCAGCCGCGGGCGGGTGTTCAGGTCGCTCAGCAAGCCGTAATGCCGCGGGTCGCCCTTGAGCCGGGCCACGTCGCTGCCGCGGCCGCCGTGGCTGACCAGGTCATTCATGTCGCCGAAGACGATCGCCCCGGTCGGGCAGGCCGCCTGGCACGCGACCACCACCTCGCCGTCGCCGACGTACGCCAGCCCGGGGCGGTTCGGGTCCACGTCATAGCGGTCGCGATTCTTGGCCTCAATCTGCGCCGTGCGGATCCGCTGCACGCAGAACGTGCACTTCTCCATCACCCCCCGGCTCCGCACCGTCACGTCCGGGTTCCGCATCGACTTGAGGCTCTCGGTGGTGTAGTCCGAGTACTTCAGGAAGTTGAACCGCCGCACCTTGTACGGACAGTTGTTCGAGCAGTAGCGGGTGCCGACGCACCGGTTGTACGTCATCTCGTTGAGCCCGTCGGTGCTGTGCGACGTGGCCTCGACCGGGCAGACGACCTCGCACGGGGCGTTCTCGCAGTGGACGCACATGAGCGGCTGGAAGGTTGCCGACACCGACTCGGGGTGCGCCGGGTCGCCGCGGAAGTACTCGTCGATCCGCAGCCAGTGCATGATCCGGCCGCGGGTCACCTCGGTCTTGCCGACGACCGGGACGTTGTTCTCGGACTGGCACGCGACGACGCACCCGCCGCAGCCGACGCAGGCGTTCAGGTCGATCACCATGCCCCACTTGTAGCCGTCGTACCGGAAGCCCGGATACAGGTCGAGCGGCTTGTCGCCGACGGCCGGCTCCTTCTGTGGCCTGTCGAACCCGCCGACCGGCGGCAGGGGGCCGTTCTGGTGGAAGTGGTTGGAGGGGAACTGCGGATCGTGTTGGTACTCGGCGAGCGTCCCGGTACGGACGACGCCGCGGATGTACGCCTCCTGGCTCTGGACCAGGAACAGGTTTTGGGTCGAGGCGAGCACCTTCTTGCGGCCGGCGGCGGTGACCGAAACCCCGCGGGCGGCGTACGGGCTCCGCGACGATTGCAGCACGTAGGCATTCACGCCGGCGCCGCTGCCGACCTGGCCGGCGACCGTTCGCCCGTAGCCGAGGTGCAGCGTCACGACCCCGTCCGGGTGGCCGGGCAGAATGAGCGCTGGCACGTCCTCCAGCCGGTAGTCGCGTCCGTCTGCGGAATAGGCGAGATTCACCGTGTCGGCGATCATCTCGCCGCGCGGGCCGCCGTGCCAGCCGGGGGTGTTGGTCAGCCCCAGTGCCTCGGCGGTCGCCTGGCTGACCAGGGCGGCGTTGTCCCAGGTCAACTTGGTGAGCGGCTTGGGCAGCTCCTGGAGCCAGCCGTTGTTGGCGAACCGGCCGTCGAACACGGTCGGGTCGGGCCGGAGGACCAGCTCGTAGCCCTGCCCCGGCCCGGCGAACGGCTCCGGCTCGCGCCGCACGACCTCGTCCCGCCAGTTGTCGCCCAAGGTCACGTCGCGGGTGGGGAAGGCCGTGCCGGCCACGACGCCGTCGTGCACGCACCGCCGCCACCAGCGGTCGAACGACTCCTCGACCCGCCGGTCGGTGTGGTACTGCCGCCAGTGGTCGCGGACCATCTCGTGGCCGGTCCGCGTCGCGGGGTACCCGCGGAGCGGGTCGGCGCTGAACGCGGCCAGCACCTCCAGGGCCGACCGCCCGCCGTAGAGCGGGGCGATCAGCGGCTGCATCACCGTGCACGTGCCGTCGAACGTGCGGGTGTCGCCCCAGGTTTCGAGGAAATGGGTTTCCGGGATGTGCCACTGGCACCAGCGGGACGTCTCGTCGTCGTAGAGTCCGAGTCGGACCCGCTGCGGGACCTTGAGCAGCTTGTCCTTGAAGTTCAGGTCGGCCGGTGCCGTGTACACAGGGTTGCCGCCGAGGATCAGGACGAGCCGCACGTCGCCGCGATCCATCTCGTCACAGAGCGTCCGCAGCGATTCGATCGGGTCGCTCGGATTGACGCTGACCGGCTGGGTGAACACGACCGTCTTGCCGACGTTGCCCAACCGGCTGTTGATGGCGTGGGCCAGCGCGTGGACGGCGGCCGGCTGGTACTCGCCAGGCACGACGACGGATCGGCCGCCGTTGCCCTTCAAGTCGGCCGCGACCGCATCGACCCAGCGGGTGACCAGGTCCGGCGTCTCGACGCGGCCCTCGATGTACCCGAGCTTGGCCGCCAGGGCGCGGGCGAACGTCTCGACCTGGCCGGCCCGCAGCGGTAGGCGGTGGTCGGCCCGCATCCCGGACGCGGTCGGGGCCGACTCGACGGCGTAATGCCGGTTCATCTCGGCCGGCGTCAGCTTCCGCCGCCGGTCCATGAAGTCGCGGGCATGGGTCAGGTGGGCGGGGCCGGCCCCGAACGGGTCGGCGTCCAGGGTCAACACCACCTTCGCCTCGGCGAACCGGTATTGCACGTCGAGCGGATCGCCGAAGGCGAGCCGAGTACCGGCATGACCGGCGCCGCTAACGGCTGGCTCGTACTGGTACCACTTTGCCTCGGGGAACGCACGCAACAGGGCGTCCCGCTGGGCGGCCAGTGACGGCGAGGTGATCGTTTCGGACAGGATGCGGAAGTGCCGGCCCCGGGTCTCCCGCAGCCCGCCCTTCTCGGCCATCACCTGCTGCAGCGCCGACAGCGCCTCGTTCCAGCCGCGGATGCGGTCGAGGTAGCGCAGCGCCTTGGACCGGTCCGGGTCGTACAGGGTCAGGATCGACGCCTGGGAGTAGGCGTCCGTCGCCCCGCGGCTGGCGGGGTGCTGCGGGTTACCCTCGATCTTGATCGGCCGGCCCTCGCGGCTCTCAACCAGCAGGCCGACCGCCGAGCCGGCCAGCGGCATGGCCGTGGCAAAGTACAGCGCCTTGCCCGGCGTGATCTCCTCCGGCTTGCGAACATAGGGGACCCACGTTTCCCCCTCCTGGCGCATGTTGCAGCCGGCCGCCCCGGCCAGGGCCAGCGAGGCCCCCATCAGCGTCAGGAACTGGCGGCGCGTGACGGGGTCGGTCCAACTGGCGGCCTGCTCGGGGAATTCGCGCGCGACGTAGTCGCGGAACGCCGGCGTGTCGGCCAGTTCCTCGAGGCTGCGCCAGTAGCGCGGCCCGGCGGCCGAAGCCCGTCCGCCGGCGGCGTCACCAATCATGTCCAACGAGCGCCGCATCCGTCCCTCACCGGTGACAGGTGGAACAGTGGATCAGTTTGCCGACGTGGTACTCCTCGACCAGCGCCGGCCCCAGCTCGGCCTGCGTCTTCCCCATTTGGCCCGGCGTCCAGTCGATGTCGTAGACGTACTCCTTCGGCCGGATGTACTTCTCCGGCGCCCGGTGGCAGTCCAGGCACCACTCCATCAACAAGGTGCCGTGCTGCCACATCAACGGCATGTGGTTGACCGGCCCGTGGCAGGAGGCGCAACCCACGCCCTTGTTGACGTGGACGCTGTGGTCGAAGTAGACGAAGTCGCCGAGGCGATGGACCCGGGTCCACTCGATCGGCTTGCCGGTCCGGAAGCTCTCCCGGACGGGCGCGAGCACGTCGCTACCGACCCAGATCTGCTGGTGGCAGTTCATGCAGACCTTCGTCTGCGGCAGGCCGGGGTAGGCGGACACCTCGACGGACGTGTGGCAGTACCGGCAGTCGATGCCGAGGCCGTTGACGTGGTGCTCGTGACTGAACGGGATCGGCTGGCCGCGGGTGATGCCGACGTTGGTGACGTAGCTGGACCGGGCGACCACCGCCAGGCACCACCCGAGGAAGGCGAGGATGAACACCGCCCCGAAGATGGTGACCCGCGAAATCGTGTTGAAGCTGCGGTGGAAAATCTGCGGCACGTCATCCGCTCCGCGGAAAATCGCAAATCACAAATCACAAATTCCAAATCACCCGGTTGGGATTTGGGATTTGGTGCGTGGCATTTGCCGCGCGGCGGCCTGCGGCTGCGGCGGCCCCGGCTCCGGCGGCGGCGAGTGCACCGGCCCCGGCGGCGGGGCCATCGGCTCCTCGGGGATGCGGCCCGGGGCCGGCGGCACGTCTTCCGGCCGCGGCGGCGGCTCGGGCTTGTCCGGCGGGCGCGGCGGCGGGGTACCCGCTTGCGGGTCGACCGGGTCAGGCATCGCGACCCCCTCTGGCAATGCCGACAGTTTCAGTACGGGCGAGTCTTTCGGGCGGCCGCGGCGCTGAGCGTGTTCGCGGTTTCAGCAGTCAGGCAATTGAAATGCCAAACACAACCGGCCGGCGAACGTAGTGGGCGATGTGGACGCTATGTTATGGACTACAAAGGGAATCGGCGGTCCGGAGAGGCGAGCTAACCCGCAAGCGTAACCGGCGGCTTCGGGCTCCGCAACCGTTTTCTCTCTCACCGCTGGGAATTGTGCCGCTTCCGCGGGAACGCGGCGGGCACCGGTTTTGCTCCCCGTACAATCCGCGTTGACCACTGACACTGGGCCGACACCATGCCCGCCAGCAAGCCGATGCCGGAGCGGACCAGCCCCTCGCAGCCGCTGCGGGCGCTGGGGCTGACCATCGCCGGCACCGAGCTGGAGCCGATCCTGGAAGAGTTCCGCCGCGAGCTGGACCAGGCCGGCGTCCGCAAGGTCCGCCCGCATTTCTACCTCTCCACCGAGTGGGGCGTGCCGTTCGACACGGTCGCCATCGCCATCCCGTTCTACCTGGCCCGCCCGGACCTGACCGCCCTACAAGAGGAGCGGGCCGGGTTCGTCGAGGGCGTCGGCCGGGCCGACATTCTGCGATACCTCCGTCACGAGATGGGGCACGTCATCAACTACGGCTACCGACTTTACGACGATCCGGCGTGGGTCGAGCGGTTCGGGCCGATCACCCGGCCGTACGAGGAGGACTACCGGCCCGAGCCGTTCAGCCGTCGGTTCGTCCGCCACCTGCCGGGGTGGTACGCGCAGAAGCACCCCGACGAGGACTGGGCCGAGACGTTCGCCGTGTGGATGACGCCGAAGCGGGACTGGCGGCGGGAGTACGCCGACTGGCCGGCGGCCCTGGCCAAGCTGGATTACTGCGACCGGACGATGCGGACCCTGGCCGACCGCGACCCGGTCGTGACCGCCGTGGAGCTGGACGAGGACGTGGGTGATCTGACGCAGACACTCGACGAGTACTACGGCCAGTCCACGGCCGCGCCGCAATTCCCGCCGGGCCTGGACGGCTCGCTCCAGGCCATCTTCGAGGACGACGGGTCGGCGGCGCCGCGGAAGCCGGCGGCCGAGCTGATCCGCCGGCTGCGGACGGAGCTGGCGGCAACGGTGTACCGCTGGACCGGCCACTTCCCGGAGCGGACGCGGCCATTGCTGAAGCACCTGGAGCAGCGGGCGGCGGAACTGAAGCTCGATTACCCGCCGGACCGCGAGGGCAAGGTCGTGATCGGCCTGACGTCACTGGTGACGGCCCTGGCGATGAACCACGTCATCCGCGGCAACTATTTCGCGTAGCGACGGGAAGATTGTCCGAGCCCGAGCGCCAGCGAGGAATCCTCGCTGGCGCTCGGGCTCGGACCAACGCTAGATTAGCCGCACCAAATGCCGCTGCCCGGCGCGCTCCAGCGCCAGCTCGGCGACCTTGTTCACCAGGGCGACGTAGTCGGTCCCGCCCGCGCCCGCTGCCTGGACGAACTCGCCGTTCTGCTCCAGGTAGCAGCTGGCGTTGACCTCGATTACGTAAACGTCCCCCGC
>DASXAN010001509.1:0-6801 GCA_036406755.1 Gemmataceae bacterium | reverse complement strand
CCGGCTTCAGGTCGCGGTGCAACACCCCCTGGCGGTGGGCGTGGTCGGCGGCCCGGGCGAGCGGTTCGATCAGCTCCGCCGCCCGGCGGGCCGGCCACGGCGTGGCGTCGAGCCGCTGCTGGAGGGTGCCGCCGGGGACGTACTCCAGGGCGACGTACGGCTGGCCGGCGTGCTCGCCGGCGTCGTAGAGCTGAACGATGTTGGGGTGCTGCAAGCGGGCAACGGCCTCACACTCGGTGCGGAACCGCTCCCGCTGCTCGGCCTTGGCCCGGCCGCCGGCCAGGACCATCTTCAGCGCCACGACCCGCCGGGCGGCCGGCTGCCAGGCGCGGTAGACGACACCCATGCCGCCGCGGCCGACCTCGTCGAGCACGTCGTACCCGGCGACGCGGTCGGGCAGCGGCGGCGAGGCGGCGCCGTGCCCCGGGCCGGGGCCCTGCGTCTCGTCCGGGTCGATCGGGGCCAGCGGGTCCGCCGGGCGGGCGTCGTTGGTCGCTCCCGCCGGATCAATGCCGCCCGCGGGTCGGGCCGCCGGGTCGGGCGTCGTCATGGGCTACCCGTCCAGTCCGGGGCCGCGCCGGGGCCGCCGTCCGGTGAGACCTCCCCCCGACACGAAAGTATCCCCGGCCCGCCGCGGCCGCAAGCGGATTCCGCCGCGGCCATTTTGCGCCGTGTCGATGTGAAATGGGAAGTGGGATGGCGGGTGTCGCCCGCGCCTAGCTCCGCACCCGGGCCAGTGCCTTCGCCGCGTGGTCCCGCACCTTCGGGTCGCGGTCGGCCTTCGCCGCCTCCAGCGCCGGGGCGGCGTCCTTGGCGACCGGGCCGAGGCTGTATAGCGCCACCGCCGCCGCGTCCCGCACGCCGGCGTCGCGGTCGGTCAGAGCGCCGGCCAATGCGGGCACCACGGCCGGGTCGGCCGCACCCAGGTTGGCCAGCTCCGCCACCGCCTTGCGGCGGGCCTTCACGTCCGGGCCGCGCAGCGCCGCCGCCCACTCCGCCGCCGTGCGGCCGTGCGCCCGCACCGGCTCCGTCGGCGGCCGGGTGCAGCCGCACAGGGCGAGTGCCGCGATGAGAATCACACGCCGCATGACCCGCCTCAGTAGTCCAGGCCCTTAACCGTCTCGCCGCCGGCCCGCGTCCCCAGCGCCCAGAAGTCCAGCCGGTCCTGGCCGTCCGCGGTGATGCTGCGGACGAAGTGGACCGACCCGTCGGCGAACAGCAGGTTGACGCCGCCGGCGTGGTAGCTGGAGAAGTCGTCCAGCCCGCCGTCGGCGTCGGTCTTGATGTTGATCCAGTTGTTGTGGGCCAGGACGAAGCAGGCGGCCGACGCCGTCGCCGCCGGCCACGGGTTTCGCTCCCCGGCCCGGACCAGCGCCCCGCTCGGGGCCCCGGCCCAGATGCCGTTGGTGTCGGCCCAGGCCCGGTCGCCGGCCAGGACCGTCTGGCTGGTGCCGTCGGTGATGTCGGCGAACTGCGTCTTGCTGTTGCGGTAGAACACGCCGTTGCCGAACTCGTCCTCGACCTCGGAGGCGTCGCTGCCGACGGTGGCGGCGTAGCTGGACGGGGCGGCCGTGCAGACGACCGTGCCGAGGCCGTCCGTCACCGGGAAGGCCGCCGCCGCGGGCGAGTCCGACGGGCAGAGCAGGAGCGGGACCATCGTCCGGATCGCGGCCGGGGACGACGGGATCGGCCGGGTGAAGTCGATCTGCCGGTACAGGGCGTCCTGTTCGAGGTACGGCAGCAGGAACGCCGGCCAGCCCCAGCCGGGGGCGGTGTCCGGGTAGTTGGCGGTGGCCGCGTAGCCCGGCGGCAGGCCCCGGTTGGCGTCGTGGTAGCTGTGGCAGGCTAGGCCGATCTGTTTGAGGTTGTTCTGGCACTTCGTCCGCGCCGCCGCCTCCCGTACCTTCTGCACGGCGGGTAGGAGGAGCCCGATCAGGACGGCGATGATGGCGATCACCACCAACAGTTCGATCAGCGTGAAACCACGACGGAACGTCCGGGCCATCGGCAATAGCTCCTCACGGGGCGGCGACGGTGGTAAGACGAGACACACGCGACGGGCTAACGACCTTCCTGCCACCCTACTTCCCGCAGTAGCTCAGGGCCAAGAGGGCGAATGCCGTCGCCAGCTCCGGGTTCGACTCGCCGTACTGGCGGTCGCCGGCGTTCACCCAGCTGCCGTCCGGGTTCTGCCGCTTCTTCAGCGCCTCGAACAGGCCCCGCCGCCAGTCGTGGGCCGTGCCCGTGGCGTCGGTGAACCGCTCCTCGCCCCAGGCGGACAGCGCTTTGCCGAAGGTGTGGTAGTAGTAAAAGAGCCCCGCCTGACCCATGCCGGGGTTCTCGTCCAGAGTGTAGTGGCTGCGGACCCACTTGATCGCCCCCTTCACCCGCGGGTCGTCCTTCGACACGCCGGCGTACAGGAAGCTCTTCAGCCCGGCGTAGGTCATCGCCCCGGCCGACCGGAGTCCGCCCTGCGGCGTGCCGTCGCGGCGGTTCTTGTCGGCGTCGATCGGGTTGTACACCAGCCCGCCCTGGTCGTCCTCGGTCGCCTTGGCGGCGAACTGCTGGTCGTTGAATTCACTCTTGAGGTTCTGACAGCGGCTGACGAACGCCAGCGCCCGCTGCACGGCCGGGTCGTTCTTCGGCACCCCGGCGGCCTGCATGGCGTCGAGGAAGTACTGGGTGTTCGACATGTCCGGGCGGGACTTGCCGTCGTACCCCAGGCCGCCGAACCGCACGTCGCCGGACTCGACGGAGCCGTCGGCCCCGGCCTGGAGACCGCGGAGGAACTTCGTGGCGTTGCGGATGACGGCGTCATACTTGCCGCCGGCGTTGGCCTCGGCGAAGGCGACCAGGGCGACGCTGGTGGTGTAGTTGGCCAATCCCCGCTCGTAGACGCCGCCGTCCGGCTGGACCTTCGACTCCAGGTAGGTCAGCGTCTTGGCGAGGACCGGGTCGTCCGGCGTGACGCCGTTCTTGAGCAGGGCCGCGGCCACGACGCCGGACACGCCCGGCCCGGCCAGCCGCGGGGAGAAGCTGCCGTCCGCGTTCTGCCGGGTCCGCAAGAAGGCGATGGCCTTGTCCACCACGGCCTGGCGGTCCCTGGCGTCCGGCGGCTGGGCGAGGGCGGTCAGCTGAACGCCCGCCAGCCCGAGTATGGCGGCCACGAGACGACCGTACTTCGACATGCGTACACCCCCGAATGGGCGGTCCCGGGCGCTCTCACCCTGGTCAGGATACGACGACAGTCCGGCCGAAACGATAACGGTCCGCCGGCCGACCCGCCAATTTTCTCGAAAAATAGGTTGCCGTGAGGCACGCTCCGCCTTATAGTTGGCCAAGTCGGGTGAGTATCTTATCCAGAGTGGCTGAGGGTCTAGGCCCGTTGACGCCACAGCAACCGGTCCCGCCTACTGCCCTGCCCGGGCAAACAACGGGACGCTGGTGCTAACTCCTACCCGCCGAAACTGAGCCGAAGAAGCCCGGTGACGGCGGGAGAGATAAGATCGTGCAGTAGCGCACGCCTCTTTCTCTACCCCGACGAGAGCGGCCCGCTCTCGTCACATCCTCTGGACGATACGCACCGTTTGTGCCCGAACCTTGCCCGCTCGCGCCTCGACCGGCCGGCGGACTTTACGGAGGCAAAACGGCCGTGTCCACCACCAACCCGTTCGTTCAGGGCCTGAAGTGTCGCGTCTGCGGGAAGCGGTATCCGTCCGAGCCGCTCAACTTCTGCACCGACGACTTCGGCCCCCTCGAGGTCGCCTACGACTACGAGGCCATCGCCGAGGCCGTCAGCCGGGAGAAGATCGAGAGCCGCCCGCGGAACATGTGGCGGTATTCGGAGCTGCTGCCGTTGGACGGCCCGCCGACCGTCGGCCTGCACGCCGGCGGCACCCCGCTGGTCAAAGCCGACCGGCTGGCCGAGGAGCTGGGCGTCGAGACGGTCTGGGTCAAGAACGACGCCGTCAACTTCCCGACCCTGTCGTTCAAGGACCGGGTCGTGGGCGTGGCCCTGTCCAAGGCGAAGGAATTCGGGTTCACGACGGTCGGTTGCGCCTCGACCGGCAACCTGGCCAACAGCGTCGCCGCCAACGCCGCCGCCGCCGGGCTGGAGAGCTACATCTTCGTCCCGAGCGACCTGGAGCGGGCCAAGGTGCTGGCCACGACCGTCTACGGGGCCAAGGTGATCGCCGTCACCGGCACTTACGACGAGGTCAACCGCCTGTGCACGCAGGTTGCGTTCAAGTACGGCTGGGGGCTGGTGAACATCAACCTGCGGCCGTACTACGCCGAGGGGTCCAAGACGGTCGGCTACGAGATCGCCGAGCAGCTCGGCTGGCGCATCCCGCGGCACGTCGTCGCCCCGATGGCCGGCGGCTCTCTGATCGGCAAGATCCACAAGGCGTTCGGCGAGCTGAAGAAGATCGGCCTCGTCGCCGGCGGCGAGTGGAGCATGTACGGGGCCCAGGCGGCCGGGTGCAACCCGATTGCCGACGCCGTCAAGACCGGCAAGGAGCAGCACCGGCCGGTGCGGAAGCCGAACACGATCGCCAAGTCGCTGGCGATCGGCGACCCGGCCGACGGGTACTTCGCCGCCAAGCTAATCCGTGAGACCGGCGGCTGGGCCGAGGACGTGACCGACGACGAAATCCGCGAGGGGATGGCGCTGCTGGCCAAGACGGAGGGCATCTTCGCGGAGACGGCCGGCGGGGTGACGGTGGCCGTGGCCAAGAAGCTGATCGAGCAGGGCCGCATCCCGCGGGACGAGGAGATCGTGGTGTGCGTGACCGGTAACGGGCTCAAGACGCAGGACGCGGTCGCCGACGTGCTGGAGGAGCCGGCGGTGATCCGCCCGTCGCTGGACGCGTTCGACGCCGTCGTCAGCGGCGAGGCCGTGTTGGTGTAAAGAAGAAGTGAACCACAGATGCACACAGATGCACACAGATAAGACAAATCAGACTTGTTTTATCTGTGTTCATCTGTGTGCATCTGTGGTTAATTCTCTTTGAGGAATTGTTATGCCGGTGAAAGTCCACATCCCGACGCCGATGCGGCAGCACACCGCCGGGGCCGCCACCGTCGAGGTCCAGGCCGCGACAGTTCAATCGGCCCTGGACGCCCTCGGCAAACAGCACCCCGACATCACCGCCCGCATGTTCGACGGCGGCCAGCTGAAGCGGTTCCTGAACGTCTACCTCAACGACGAGGACATCCGCTACCTGGACAACCTCGGCACGGCCGTCAAGGACGGGGACGAGCTGAGCATCATCCCCGCCGTGGCCGGAGGCTGACCGTGGCCGCCGAGCACGACGACGAGGACGACATCCCCGAGGGGGCGGCCGTCTTCCCCGACATCCCGGCCGAGTTGGGTGTCAACCCGCTACTGCTCGCCGTCGTGCACACCGTCGTGTTCCTGGCCGGGTCGGCCGACGAGATCGTCCAGCCGGCCGCGGCCGACGAGGCTCTCGGCTACGTCGCCGGCTACCTCCAGCGGCTGACCGGCGAGGATCTCCAGCGGGCCAAGGAAGACATGGCCGCCCTGCTGTCGTACGCCAAGCAGCAGGGCTGGGCCAAGCAGTTGCAGCACTTCCTCACGACGTTTCTGGCCGACTTCGGCGTCGGCGGCGAAAGCGAGTCATGACCCCCCGCGACATCCCCGAGCGGTACAGCCGGCAGGTGCGGTTCCCCGGCATCGGCCAGGACGGCCAGCGCAAACTCCTCGACAGCAAGGTGACGCTGGTCGGCTGCGGCGCCCTGGGCACCGTGCTGGCGAACGCCCTGGTCCGGGCTGGCGTCGGTTATCTGCGGCTGATCGACCGCGACTTCATCGAGACGAACAACCTCCAGCGGCAAATCCTGTTCGACGAGGCCGACGTGGCCGCGAACCTGCCGAAAGCCGAGGCCGCCGCCCGCAAGCTGCGGGTCATCAACTCCGGCGTCACCGTCGAGCCGGTCGTCACCGACGTGGATCGGACGAACATCCTCGACCTGGTCCGCGACGCTGATGTGATTCTGGACGGCAGCGACAACTTCGAGGTGCGGTACGTCATCAACGACGCGGCGGTGAAGCTCGGCAAGCCGTGGGTGTACGGCGGGTGCATCGGCAGCCACGGGCAGACGATGACGATCCTGCCGGGCGAGACGCCGTGCCTGCGGTGCGTGTTCGAGGCGGCCCCGGCCCCGGGCGAGGCCGGCACCTGCGAGACGGCCGGGGTGCTCGGCCCCATCGTCAACATCGTCGCCAGCTACCAGGCGACCGAAGCGTTCAAGCTCCTGACCGGCCGGCGGGCCGCGATCAACCGCGACCTCGTCTACATCGACGTCTGGGAGAACGTCAACCGGCGGATCAAGATTGCCAACCTCAAAGGGGCGGTGGACTGTCCCTGTTGTCAGCGCGGGCGGTACGAGTGGCTGGAGGGCGAGCACGGGGCGCAGACGACGAGCCTGTGCGGCCGCAACGCCGTGCAGGTCAGCCACCGCATCCCGGGCAAGCTCGACTTCGAGGCGCTGGCCCGCGACCTCGGGGCGCTCGGCAAGGTGAGCTTCAACAAGTTCCTGTTGAAGTTCGACGTGGACGACTACCAGTTCACGGTGTTCCCGGACGGGCGGGCGATCATCAAGGGGACGGCCGACGCGGACAAGGCGAAGACGCTGTACGCGAAGTACGTGGGGCATTGAGGGGACAGCCCACGCCGCGGTAAACTATGGTCAGAGGAGGCACGGCCATGTCCCATATCGTGCTGACTGACGAGCAAATGCAGACCATTCGGCGGTCGACCGAACCGGTCGACATCCGAA
>DASXAN010001508.1:0-4468 GCA_036406755.1 Gemmataceae bacterium | reverse complement strand
CCGATCTGAGGCCCGCACGGCCGACCGGGCCTTCGTCGGCCGGCTCATCACCCGGTTCATCGACCAGGACTTCGGCCCCATCGGCACGATCGTCGGCTACGACAAGGCGACCGACCGGGCCGAACTCGCCCTCCGCGGCGGCGGGCTGGCGTCCGGCGACCTGGCCCGGTGGGTGCCGGCCGGGTCGGTGTTCGCCCTGGCGCGGGTGGAAGGCTCGCCGCCGCGGGGTCGGGCCGTCGACTCGGCCTACCTCGTGACCCTCGCCGAGCCGAAAGACGGCCGGTGCGAGTGCCGGTTCGTCTACCGGTTCCAGAACCAATTGGCCGATTGGTCCGCCGTCACCTACCGGGCGCTGAAGCTCGGCACGGGGCAGGGGCCGGTGCGACTGCGGGTGACGGACCGCAACGGCCTGCCGCTGTCCGGGCTGCAAGTCCGCATCAGCCCGGACGGGTTCCGGCCGACCGACCCGGCCCGCGACCAGGGTGCGATCCGCAACGGCGTCTTCGACGCCGCGCACGCCTACGACCGGATCGCCTACGCCCGGGTGACCAGCGGCGACCAGAAGGTGGCCCTGGTGCCGGTGCCGGTGATCGACGACCGGGTGACGACCGTCCGCGTGGTGCCGGTCGCCGGCGGCGAGGCCCGCCAGCAGCTGGAGATGGACGCCCGCAACGTCCACCAGCGGCTGCTGGACATCATCCACCGCTTGCAGGTGCAGAACCGGCGGGTCGGGCAGGCGGTCGACCAGCAGCGGCACGCCGAGGCGCTGGCCGACGTCAAGCGGGGGCTGGACGTGCTCGACGGCGAGCTGAACGTGCTGGCGGGCGAGTTGGCCCGGCTGCGGCGGCAGGCGGGCCGTGTCGAGTCCAACGCCGTCGGCCCGCTGTTGGAGCAGGGCGACGTGTTCCTGAGGGAGATCCGCAAACGGCGGGACACGCTCCTGCAGTGGCAGGACGACCTCGCGAAGGCGGTGAAGGAGGAAAAGGAGCAGGAGCCGCTGCGGGACAGTTACCTGGCCCTCTTGCGGAAAGCGGCCGCGCTCAAGGAGGAAGCGGAATTCGACGAGGCGATCAAGGTCTACAAGCACATCCTCGACAAGCACGGCGAGCGGGCGGACGTGCGCAAGAGACTGGACGACCTCGAGGCGGCGTGGAAGGTCAAGACGCCGGAGCAGGGACAGGCGCGGGCGTTCGCCTACGGCCCCTGGGCGCGGGTGAAGACGGCCGAGGACGTGCGGACCAACCTGCCCAAGGCCCGCGAGGCGCTGGAGGCGTGCAAGCAGGCCGGCGACCGGCTGACGGCCCTGAAGCTGTTCCTCGCCGCGACCGCGGCCGCCGACGTCATGGTGAAGGCGGTCGAGGAGTTGGAGAAGAGCGAGTCGGACCTGGATCGCACCGTCAACCTCGCCCAGGCGCAGAAGGTCACCGAGGAGCTGCAGGCGTTCATCAAGGACGTGGATGGCTTCGTGCGGGCGGCGGAGAAGCCGTAGCGGCAGAGGCCGTTGAGCGGGGAGCCGGAGGCGACCGCGCGGAGACTCGCGCGGTCGCCTCCGGCTCCCCGCTACACGCGGTCTTCGTCGGTGGGTCGAGGGGGCGGAGCGACCGGGGCCCACCCTACTGAATCCGCAAGCCCCGCACCCACGCCGCCTCGCGCTCGATCTCGGCCTCGCCCAACCCGCCGGTGCGGTGGATCTGGGCGCGGGCGGCCCGCCCGCTGGTCAAGTCCGTGGCCAGCACCTCGACCAGCCCGTTCGCCGCACACCCGCACTTCACCTCGACCGGCGAGCCCCGCGGCAGGCCCGGCGGCAACCCGTCGATCCAGCACTCGCCGATGCGGATGCACGCCTCCGCCTGGTGCGCCTCGCCCTGGAGGATGCCGACCCGCACCCGCCGCTGCCCCGGCCGGGACGTGCGGTACACCCGCCCGGCCGCGGCCGGCAGCTGCGTGTTCTTGGCGATCAGGATGTCGTTGACCTTCCGGCCCTGGTGCCGCACTTCGATGCCGAGGCTGTGGGCGGTCACGTTGACCTCGACGACGTCGGCCAGCTCGTCCCGGGCCGCGGCCGGGATGCTCTCGCCGGCAGCCCGGGCGGCGAGGATGCCGGCGTGCAGGGCCGCCCCGCGGGCGACGACCTCGCTGACGGCCAGCGAGTGATCCGGCTCCTGGCCGCTCAGCTCGCGGAGCATGGCGGCCGTCATCGGCATGTGCGTCGAGCCACCGACCAGCAGGATGCGGTCCACCCGGTCCCAGCCGACGGCCGCCCGCCGGAGCAGCTCCTGCACCGTCAGCCGCGTCCGGGTCAGCAGGTCGCGGGTCAGCCCTTCGAACTGGTCGCGGCTGACCGGCACCGTCAGCACCCGCCCGGCGTGGGCGCAGGTGACGGTCGTCTGCGGCAACCGGCTGAGGGTCCGCTTGGCCCGCTCGGCCGCGGCCTGGAGCAGCACCAGCGACTGCGGGTCGGACCGCGGGTCATCGCCGAACTGGTCGCGGAACTTGTCGGCGACGTAGGTCACGATACGGTCGTCCCAGTCCTTGCCGCCCAGGCGGACGTCGCCCTCGATGGCCAGCGTCTGGAAGTGCCGGCTGGCCAGCCGGACGAGCGTGGCGTCGAACGTGCCGCCGCCGAGGTCGTAGACCAGAACGGTTGTCGCCGGCCCACCCGCCGCGGGTGGGCTTTGGAAGCTGTAGGCCAGCGCCGCCGCGGACGGCTCGTCGAGGATGTCGAGCACGTCCAGCCCGGCGATGCGGCCGGCGTCGTGCGTCGCCTTGCGGCGGGTGTCGTCAAAGTAGGCGGGGACTGTGATCACCGCCTGCCGCACCGGCCCGAGCCGTTGCTCCGCGTCCTGCACCAGCTTCCGCAGGACGATCGCCGACAGGGTTTCCGGCCGGAAGTGCCGGCCGGCGACCGGTCGGCCGTAGTCCGGCTGGCCCATCCGCCGCTTGGCGAGCGTGGCGACGCGGTCCGGCTGTTCCAGGGACACGTCCAGGGCCGGCTGGCCGACGACGGCCTCGCCGTCGGCGATGAGGACGGCGCTGGGTGTCAGGAGTTCGCCGTCGCGGTTGGGGACGGTGACCGGCCGGCCGCGGTCGTCCAGGGCGGCGAGGGCCGAGAAGGTCGTCCCCAGGTCGATGCCGACGACAGCCATGAGAACGAACCACAGAGGCACAGAGCCAAGAACACAGAGAAGATATGAATTCTTCTTCTCTGTGTTCTTGGCTCTGTGTCCTCTGTGCCTCTGTGGTTCGTTTACCTCTTATTCGTCGGCCGGACCATGACGACGCTGCCGTTGAACCCGGGGACGGCCCCGCGGACGAGCAGCAGGTGGTTGTCCCCGTCGATGCGGACGACGTCGAGGTTGCGGACCGTGACCCGCTCGTTGCCGAGCCGGCCGGCCATGCGGATGCCCTTCTTCGGCCGGCCGCTGCCGCGGTTGGAGGCGTTCGACGCGATCGAGCCCCGCTGCCGCGACCCCTTCTTGACGCCGTGGCTATGCCGCAGGCCGCCGAAGTTGTGCCGCTTGATGACGCCGGCCGTGCCCCGCCCCTTGGTCTTGCCGATTACGTCCACCGCCTTGACGTCGGCGAACACCTCGGCCACGGTCAGCACCTTGCCGACGGCCAGGTCGGCCGGGGCGTTCAGGCGGAACTCCTTGACGTACCGCTGCGGCTCGGTGTTGGCCTTGGGCGGCACGGCGACGCCGGCCGCCTGGCGAGCCTTCCGCCGCTTGGACTCCAGCTGGTCGGACACGTGGCCGCGCTCCGCCCGGCTGGCCTTGCGGCGGGGATTGTCCTGGAACCCGACCTGGACGGCGTCGTACCCGTCCCGCTGCTGGTCGCGGACCTGCAAGATGGGGCAGGGTCCCAGCTGCAGGACGGTGACGGGGGCGATCTGCCCCTTGTCGTCGTACACCTGGGTCATCCCCACCTTGTAACCGAGCAACCCCAGCGGCATGACGGCGGACCTCAATGCGGCGCAGCCCGGGCGGGCCACGGGACAAAACCGGAACAGTAATTATGGAACCGGCGGGCGGAACGTCCAGGGGACGCCGCCGGTTCGCGTGCCGCCGACTCCCTTGCTGTTTGGGCACACGGCCGTTAAGATGCCAACGGCCGGAGGATGTAGCTCAGCTGGTTAGAGCACCAGACTGTGGATCTGGGGGTCGGGGGTTCAAGTCCCCTCATCCACCCTTGGCCTGATGCCGAAGCGCTTTCGGCCTGCCTGACGGCGGTCTGCAGAGCGGCGTAATAACCCTGAGTTCGGCGGATGTCTTCCGCAAACCGGGGAGCCGCACTTTTGCCCAGCCGGCAATTCCGATCCTCACCTAACGCCACTACAAGCAGTCGGGCCAGGCCGTTGTTACGCCGCGGCTGGGCTATGACACGCACAAGGACGTTTGGCTCGGCGGCTCCGATGCAGGCGCCCGCATGGCCGTGTAAGAGCGCATAAATACCGGATGTCGGGCCAGCG
>DASXAN010001507.1:0-5496 GCA_036406755.1 Gemmataceae bacterium | reverse complement strand
ACCGGGCGGCAGGACATGGTCACCGGCTTGCCCTCGGCCTGCCAGTCGCCGACGAGCCAGTTGAACCCTTCCAGCGGGCCGGCCGACCCGCCCTCGCCCGGCAGGTCGCGGGCGCTGCTGAGCAGCCACTTGCCGTCGGACTTGACCCAGGCGGCGGTGAACCGGCCCTTGTCCGGGCCGTCGGCCGTCGTCACCTCGGACGTGCCCTCGCCCAGGGCCACGTCCGACCGCAGGAACTTCAGCGAGTTGACCGTCAGGTTCATGCGGGCGCCCTTGTGGTCGGCGAGGAACTGGCGGAACATCCCGGTAATGGCGGGCCGGCCCTTGGTCTCGGCCCCGTTCTCGGCGGTGTACTCGGCGTCGGGCGCCCAGAAGGCGGCGATCGCCTGCACGTCGCCCTTGTTGAACGCGTCACAGTAGGCGGCCACCGTCTGGCGGATGGCCTGACCCTGGTCCGCGTGGGCGGTCGGCGCGGCCGCCGGCTGAGTCGGCTGCGCCGGCTGAATCGGCTGGGCCGGCGGGGCCTGCCCGCCCACGAAGCCGGCGACCAGGCCGGCCGCGACCAGGACGGCGAGGGTGAGGACGGTCTTACTCATCGTGATGCCCTCCCAAGAAGGTGCGGGGCAGGGCGCGGCCGTCCGTGACAGTTTGTGGTTCGCCCCGACGACGTGATTCGAACCCGGCCCCCATGATCGCGCATCGGCGGGCCGGACGCAAGCAGCAGCGTAAGAAAAATTGAAGGAGAGGAAATGAACCACAGATGCACACGGATGCACACAGATCAGAAGAAATGAGTTTTCTGTTCTTCTGATCTGTGTGCATCCGTGTGCATCTGTGGTGAATTCTCTTACGCCTTGGCTGCCGTCGCCCCGAGCAGCGTCTGCGTCAGCGGGCCGCCGGCCACCAGTAGCTCCGCCAGCCCCTCCTCGATGTGGGCGTCTCGCACAACCAACTCGCCGCCCGCGCCGTCCTCCTCCGCCGCCAGCACGGCCGCCTTCCGCAACAGCTCGCGGATGAACGCCCCGCTCACCCCGGCCGTCCGCGCCACCAGCTTGTCCGTGTCGGAGACGGCCAGCCGCAGGCCCCTGGCGTACAGGTCGAACAGCCGGCGGCGGCAGTCGGCGTCCGGCAGCGGCACCTCCACCGCCAGGTCGATCCGCCCCGGCCGGGCCGCCAGCGCCGGCTCCAGCACGTCCGGCCGGTTGGTCGTCAGCACGAACAGGATGTCCGCGTCCTCCCCCAACCCGTCCATCTGGTTGAGTAGTTCGAACAAGAGCGCGTTCGCCCCGACGTCCTGCCCGTCCCGCTGCGTGCCGATCAGGTCCACGTCCTCGAGGATGACCGTCGCCGGCTCCAGCAGGCGGGCCAAGCCGCACACCGTCTCGATCGCCTTGATCGCCGCCCCGGTCAGGATCAGGACCGTCCGCCCCGGCATGCGGGCGGCCAGGTACATGGCCGTCAGCGTCTTGCCGGTGCCCGGCTTGCCGTGCAGCAGGATGCCGCGCTTGACGTGCCGGCCGGCCGCCTTGAGCCGCTCGGCGTGCCGGCTCAGGCCGACGGCATGCCGCTCGATCCGTTGCAGCACCACGTCCGGCAGGACCACCCCGGCCCGCTCGACCGGCGGCAGGATGTGAAACTGGACCTTGGTGTTGCCCGTGCAGTCCTGCTCGACCGACAGGACGCTGCCGCGGAAGGCGGACCCGTGGCGGGTTTCGCGGACGATGCGGCGGAGGATGCGCTCGGCCGTGTCGCGGTCGCCGGCCATGACCTCGACGGTGAGCCCGCCGCGGAAGACGGACATGTCGCCGATCAGCAGCGCGACCGGCCGGCCGTCGTCGCGGAACAGGTACAGGCCCCGCTTGACGCACGCCAGCCGCCGGTCGCCGGCCAGGTCCACGTCGGCGTACTCGACCGGCCCCTGGTCGAACTCGGCGGCCGTCCGCGGCCGGGTCAGCTTCGCCAGCGTGACGTTGTGGAACTCCTGCGGCACGACGACGCCGACCAGCGCCGGGTCGCGGCCGGGCTCGGCGAGCAGCCCCTGAACGGCGACGTGGAGGTTGGGGCGGTGGTAGGGCTGGAAGGTCTGCTCGACGACCGGCAGTTGGGCCGGGTCGGCGGCGAAGTGCTCGCGAAGGCGGGTGAGCAGGGCCGGCTCGGGCGCGGTGGCGGTATCGGCGGGCGGGGCGGTGGCGACGGTCGTCATGGCTGGGCTCCAGGAGTGTGCGGAGTCGGTCCGCGGATAGGGACCAGTATGGACGGGAGACGGGTTCGCCGCAACGGGGGCGGAGGCGTGAGCCCCCGGTCTCCTTCCCTGGCGATGCTGGTGGCGTGTAAGGACGGGACGGTCCGCGTCTAGCGGTGGGGCAAGTGAGGCGCTCCGGCGGCCCTCACGGCATTTGGTACCAACTGACCGTCCGCCTGCCGTCGAAGATGAGTAGCTCCCGCCCGCCGCTGACCAGGAACAGGAGCCGCCGGGAGTCGCCCCGGCCCGCCCCCGGCGGCGCGAACTTCCCGAGCGGCCGGCCGGTGGCGTCGAACAGGACGATGCCGGCCTTGGTCCACGCCGCCAGCCGGTCGCCGTTGTAGGTGACCGGGTCGTACTCCTCCACCGGGGGCGGCAGGGTCACCGTCCGGACCGGATCGCCGTCCTTGGTGTAAAGGCAGACCGCCGGCATCGCGCTCGCCGGCCAGTCGGTGGACGTGGACACCGCCACCGACCCGTCGTCCGCGACGGCCGCGACCCGCGGGTTTTCGAGCCAGCGGCCGTCCGGCCGGCGGGCGATCGTCCGGACCACCGCCCCCCTGCCGTCCACCAGCCGGACGTCGTGGTAGGTGGCGACCCAGCGGCGGTCGCCGGCCGGGTGGAAGTGCCATTCCTCCGAGACGCTATCGAACAGCCGGGACTCCCACCCGAGCCGCGCCCCGTCCGGGGCGAAGTGGAGGAACTTATCGCCGCCCCGGTCCGAGAGGTACACGTCGCCGGCCGCGGCGACCGTCACCGCCGGCATCGGCATCCCGTCGGGGAAGTCGGTCGGCCCCGGGCGGTACGTCTGCACCTGCCGGCCGGCTGCGTCAAAGGCGTGCACCGTCTGCGTCCGGGCGTCCACGGCGTAGACGCGGCCGCGGCCGTCCACTGCGGCCCCGGCGACGGCGGTGAGAATGGCCGGGTCCGGGGCGGGGCCGAGGACGCGGTCCACCGTCCCGTCCGCGGCGAGGCGGAGCAGGGCGTAGCCGTCAGTCGCCCACAGCCGGCCGTCCGGGGCGACCTCCACGGATTGCATGTGCGGCGACCGCCGCCCGTCGGGGTACGCCGCCGCTAGTTGCGCGGCGGCGGTGCCGTCGGCGCGGAGGCGGGCGATCGGCACCTCCGCCTGCCAGTCGCCGATGACCAGCCCGCCGTCCCGGTCGGCGGCCAGGTGGGTCGGGTAGCGCGGGGGGCGGCCGAGGGCCTTTTCCAGGTCGATAGCCTTCAGGAACTTGCCCGTCCGGTCGAACAGCTTGACCTGATTGCGGATGCCCTCCAGTACGGCGACCTCGCCGGCGGACGTGACGGCGACGGCCATGGGCGAGAACAGGTGACCGGGCTCGTCGGACGGGTAGGCGGGGAGCACCCACGACCGGCGGCCACGGCTGTCGAACCGGTAGGCCGTCGTCTCCAACGTGTACCCGCCGCCGGACCGGGTGTCTTTGGTCGCCAGGACGACGAACCCGCCGTCGCCCGCGCCGGCCAGGTCTTTGACCTTCGGACAGTCGAAGTACGGGACCGGTGACACCCGCTTGGTCCCCACGTCCACCCACCATGCCGCTGCCCGCGCGCCCCACTCATACCCGGACTGGACGACGACGAACCGCTCGCCGCCGACCCAGGCGAACTGCGACCAGTGGTCGTACTCGCGTATGCCGTCGGCGGTTAGGGCCACCTCGGCGACGAGCTGCCCGGTCGCGTCCACCACGACCAGCGCCGGCCTTTCGGCCCCGCTGTTGCGGATGAAGGCGAACCGGCCGCGGCCGTCGATCTGCAAGCCTGACGCGTGCCGGATTGGCGACGGCGGCCCTGCCGGCCCGGGTCCGAGCACGGCCGACCGCAGCTGCTTCAGCCGCGTGACCGGGATGGCCGGCTCGACGACCTTGGGCGGGTCCGGCGGGGCGTACGGCTCCCGGCCGACTTCGCGGACTGCCCACCCGCCGGCCGCGGCCCGTTCGACGGCGAACGTGGCCCGCCGGCCGTCGGCCGCCAGCCAGACGTCAAACCGGCCTGGCTGGTCGGTGCGGAGGATCGCCCCGGCCTCTCGGACTTGGTCTTGGAGGCGGTCGGCGGCGTCGGCGTTGCCGCCGGCGTCGTAGTCGCCCGGCCGGTCGAGCGACCAGACCGTCTCCCCGGCCGCGTCCACGAGGGCGAACCGGGCCCCGTTCCGCGGCGGCGTGTACTCCGTGATCCACCAGTGGACCACCACCAGCGGCGTCCCCGCGACCGGCTGGGCATCGGCGATGTACGCTGCGGCATTCCGGCCGACCGGTCCGGGGCGGGGCGTGGGCCGGCCGAGCGCCGCGCCGTCGGAGAGGCGGTAGGCCCACCACGCCTCGCCTTCCTGGGCGATGTGGACACGCACGACCAAGCGGCCGTTGGCCGGGTCGAGGAACAGGCCGAGCCCGACCGGAGCCGGCGGGGCATGCAGGACGCCGGTGAACTGGCGGGGGACGGCCTCGTTCAGCCGGACGCCCCCGTGCGGGTCGAGCAGGACGATGCGGAAATCGCCGTGCCCGCCGTCGTCGCCCCACCCGTCGCGGCCGGCCGAGTAGGCGTAGCCGCCGCCGACCCCGTCGTCCGTGACACCGGCCTCCCAGAGCGTGAACGGCAGGTTCTCGGCCCAGACCGGCTTGTCGCCACGGGTGAGCCGGTATGCGGCCGCGGCCCGGCCGTCCCGGTGACTCGGGTCCACGGTTAGGGCGAACGTCCCGGCCGGGGAGCGGTACGTCCGCGGGTGGAGGATGCTTGGTGCTCGCATGTCGGCTTCGACTTCCGGCGGGGCCGTCCCGGCCAGGGCGATGAGGCCGATGACCGCCACGGCCCACCGCAGTTTCTGGCGGGGACGGGAGTACATGGTCCGGCCTCCGTCGCGTGTGACTGGCCCCGCCCCGTACTCTAACCGACGCCGCCGGCCCGCGGAAGGCTGCCGCCCGTGACCGAGTCCGCCCCCTCCCGCCGCAGCCGGCCGACCCGACGCCGGGCCAGCCACGCCGACGGCGCTGCGAACGCTGCCGCCGCGACCGCGAACCACCCGGCCGGCTTCCGCGGCGGCACGTCCCACACCCGCACCCGCCGGTCCGCGTCGTCGAACGTCGCCAACACTGAACTGTCCGGCGCCCAAGCGGCGTCGGCCAGGCCGCCCATCACCCGGCCGAGCCAGCCCCCCGAGTCCGCCGCGTACAGGGCGGCGCCCGGCTCCTCCGCCGGGCCGGTCGGCCACCGCAGTCCGAGCCGCTTGGTCCACGGCT
>DASXAN010001506.1:0-3293 GCA_036406755.1 Gemmataceae bacterium | reverse complement strand
CAAGCCGAAGCCGAAGAGCGAATCCGCTGCTACCGGCGGGCGATCGAGCTGGACCCGACGTTCGCCTTCTCACACTATAACCTGGGCCAATCACTCCGTGCCAAGGGCGACATCCAGGGGGCAATCGCCGAGTACCGCAAGGCGCTTGAGCTACACCCGGAGTACACTTTTTGTCACTTGGAGTTGGGCAGAACTCTCGCCCGACAGGGTGACTCTCAGGGGGCCGAGAAGCACCTGCGTCGGGTCATCGAGATCAACCCGGACTTCTGGGCAGCGTACCCTCCGCTGTGTGAAGTGCTGCTGGCCGCCGGCGACGCGACGGCGGTCGCCGACGTGAGCCGCCAGTGCGTGCGGCAGTTCCCGGCCTGGTCCGCGGGGTATGACCGCCTCATCCTGGCACTGAACCGGAAGGGGCGTCATACCGAGGCGGTCCGGGTGTACCACGAGGCGGTGCCGCGGATCGACCCGAAGTGGCCGGAAACAGACATGCCGCGACTGCGGTTCGGCGCCGCCCGCGCCGCCGTCCTGGCCGCTGCCGGGTCGGGGGAAGACCCACCGCTGCCCGCCGACCGGGCGCAGTTCCGTCAGCAAGCCCTGGCCTGGCTGCGGGCCGACCTCGACGCTTACGGGAAGGCTCTCGACGCCGGCCCGCCCGGCCCTCGCACGACCAGCCCGCCGGTGGTGAAGGTCGGGCTAACCGACGCGGGGTTGGCGTCGGTCCGCGACCCGGCCGCGTTGGCGGCTTTGCCGGACGCGGAGCGGGACGCCTGGAAGCAATTCTGGGACGACGTCCGCCGGCTCCGGGCGGCTGCGGCGAAGTAGCCGTGCGGCGCGGTACACTACCCCCGGCAGGACCGCCGGTCATGATCGATGCCGCCTCCCCACCCCTGGACGTCGCCGAACTGGACCGCCGGCTCCGCGCCGCCGACCCGGCCGTAGTGCTCGTCCCGCCGCGGCAACTCCGCCGGGTCATCAAGCGCGACCGCGGGTTGAGCGGCTTCGGCCTCCAGGTGCCGCACCGCAAGTGCTACGTCGTCGGCCGCGACGCCCTGCTCGCCCTCGTCGACCGCGACGACTTCGGCGTCGAACCCGGCCGCGAGTTGCCCCCGGTCGTCATCCTCCTGCCTCAGCCCGATCCGGACCGGCTCGCCGCCACGCCCCCCGGGGAGACGCTCGTCAAGTACTGGCGGTTGCTCTTCCACGCGGCCGTGCACCGGGCCGTCGCCGCCCGCCGGCTGACCGCGTCCGAGGTCCGCGACCGCATCCGCCACATCGGCCCGGCGGCGTTCGACGAAGTCCGCTCCGTGCTGCGGCAGGAGAAGCTCCTGCTCCCGCCGGCCGACGACGCCGCGGCCTATGAGGAGTTCATTGCCGTCTACTTCCAGCTCGAGTACTTCGCCCCGCCGCTGTTGCCGCACTACTTCCCGGCGATCGACGACTTCGACCGCGTCACCCGGCTGCTGGTCGCCGACGTGGACGCCCCGGCCCTGTTCGCCGCCACCCGCCCGGCCGGCGCCCTGGACCCGGCGGTGGACGTGGACACGCCGGACCGCCCCGAGGAGCCGGGCGACGGGCCGCCGGCCGGGCCGGGTCCGCGGTCCGTCTCGCCCGCCGAGTCGCAGGTGCTCGCCGCCCTGGCCGGCCGGGCGGCGACGGCCGGCAACGACGTCCGCGCCGCCCTGCGGTACATGCAGGCGGCCCGGACCGCCGCGCCGAAACACGTGGCCGCCGCCCGCGCCGCCGCCGAGGGCGAGTTGCAGCGGCTGGTCAAGCGGCTGCGGGCGGCCCTGGACCTCACCGGGGACGAGGCGGCCGAGTGGCGGCGGGCGCTCCCGGCCCTGCTCGGCCCGGCGTCCCGCGGCGCCTGGCCGGCCGAGGCCCGGCTGCTCTACGACCTGCAAAAGGTGTGCATCGACCACGAGCGGCCGGTCGCCGCCCCGCACCCCGGCGAGTGGGTCTACAGCCACCTCCGTCAGCCGCTCGTCCTGCCGCTGCCCGACCTGCCGCCGGTGCAGGCCGTCAAGCACCTCCGCCGCGCCGCCGGCCGGCTGCCGGTCGTCCGGCTGGCCGAGGCCGACCGCCACGCCCTGGCCGTGCTCCTGCACGCCGCCCAGCACCGGGCTGAGGTCCGCCTCCGCGACCGCTTCCGGCCGCGGATCGTGGACGCCCTTGCCGCCGTCGGCCTGGTGCCCGCCAACTACCCGGAGCGGGTTTCCCGCGACAAGCTGGTGGAGGAGTTGCTGGACCTGGTGGCGGCCCGCGGCCACATCTCCATGCCCGACCTGCGGGACGCCCTGGCCCGCAACCAGCTGAAGCTCCCCGACCTGTCGGGGCCGGGGGAGTTCTTCACCGGTGACCCGCTCCTGCGGGCCAACCGCGAGCTGGCCGTGCGCATGCCCGGCGTCTACCGCCGCGGCGAAATCTACCTCCGCTGGCTCCAGCGGCTCAGCGCCGTGACATTCGGCACGCAGACCGGACGGTGGCTGACGTGGAACCTGTTTCTGCCGTTCGGCGGGGCATTCCTGGCGATCGAGGGACCGCTCCAGATCGGCCACGAACTCGGCCGGCTCGGCCGGTTCATCCTCCGCCTGCTCGGGCTGGTGGAGCGGCCGGCGGACCACGTCCCCCACCACGCCCCGTTCCCGCTCGGCCCCTGGCCGCTGTTCCTACTCGGCGGCGTGTTCTTCTGGCTGCTGTTGCACGTCCCGGCCGTCCGCCGTGGGACGGCCCTGGTCCTCGGGGCGGTCGGCCGGGTGTTGCGGGCCGTCGTCATCGACGCCCCGGCGGCCCTGTTCCGCTGGCCGGCCCTGCGGGCCGTGCTCGACAGCCCGCCGGCCCGGTTCGTCGTCCGGTACGTGCTCAAGCCGCTCCTTCCCGCGGCGATCGTCTGGGCGACGCTGGCCGACTGGGGGTTCGGCCCGCGGAGGGCGGCGACCGGCGGGCTGTGGGCGTTCGCCGCCGCGGTGCTGTTCCTGAGCACCCGCCTGAGCCGGGAAGTCGAGGAGGTGACGGCCGACTGGGCCGTCCGCCGCTGGGAGTACCTGCGGGACTTCCTGCCGGGTTTGATCCGGCTGATCGCCGACGCCTTTAAGCGGGTGATGGAGGCGATCGACCGCGGCCTGTACGCCGTGGACGAGTGGCTCCAGTTCCGCGGCACCGAGGGCCGGCTGGGGCGCGTGTGGAAGGTGGTCGCCGGCCTGATCTGGGGCGGCGTCGCCTACGTCCTGCGGTTCATCATCACGCTGTTCGTCGAACCGCAGATCAACCCGATCAAGCACTTCCCGGTCGTCACC
>DASXAN010001505.1:0-1607 GCA_036406755.1 Gemmataceae bacterium | reverse complement strand
GGGCCATGGCCCAGCTCGACGACGAGCAGTTCTTCCGCCGCCCGGCACCGATCGTGAACCCCGTCGCCCTCATCGTCAAGCACCTGGCCGGCAACTTCGCCTCGCGGTGGTCCGACTTCCTCACCGCCGACGGCGAGAAGCCCACCCGCGACCGCGACGGCGAATTCCTCCTCACCGACCAGGACACCCGGCCCAACCTCCTCGCCGCCTGGGAGCGCGGCTGGGCGATCTTGACCGACACGCTCGCCGGCCTGACCGACGCGGACCTGGAGAAGTCGGTGACGATCCGGGGGGAGAGCATGACGGCCGGCCAGGCGCTGCTCCGCGGGGCGACGCACGTCGCCTACCACACGGGGCAGATCACCTACCTGTCCCGGCTGATGCGGCCGGACAGCCCCTGGCTGACCGTCGCCCCGGGCCAGAGCCGGAACGTGCCGGGGAACTACCGCCAGTCGCCGAAGTAGGGTGGGCCGAGTGCAACGAGGCCCACCAACATTCGGACCGTCGCCCGACGGGGTTCGGTCGCGTTCGTGTCGGCCGGCGAGAGCAGACGGTGCCGTGGCAAGTCTCAAGACGAGAGCCTGGGTCAGCCTCGCGGTTCTCGCGATCGTCCTGGGGCTTCTACTCTTTGTCCCCGCCGGGACCATTCACTACTGGCAGGCGTGGGTCTACCTGTCGGTCTTCATCGGCGCCTCGGTCCTCACCACCCTTTACCTGGTGAAGCACGACCCGGCGCTGCTCGAGCGCCGCCTGCGGGGTGGGCCGGCCGCGGAACGGCGGCCGGCACAGCGGCTCATCATGTGGGGCACGTCCGCCGGGTTCATCGCCCTGCTCGTCGTGCCGGCGCTCGACTTCCGCTTCGGCTGGTCCGCCGTGCCGCCCGGCGTCGTCGTGGCCGGCGACATCCTGGTCGTGACCGGGTTCTGTCTCATCGCCCGCGTGTATCGGGAGAACACGTTCGCGGCGGCGACCGTCGACGTCGCCGAGGGTCAGACGGTCATCTCGACCGGGCCGTACGCGATCGTCCGCCATCCGATGTACGCCAGCGCGTCGCTGTATCTCATCGGCACGCCGCTGGCGCTCGGGTCGTACTGGGGGCTCGTCGTGTTCGCGGCGATGGTGCCATTTCTGGTCTGGCGGCTCCTGGACGAGGAACGGCTCCTGGCGAAGGACCTGCCCGGGTACACGGACTACCAGCGGCGGGTCCGGTACCGCCTCGTGCCGTTCGTCTGGTAGGATGGTCGTTCGCCCCGAGGTGTGCGATCGAACACGTTGTGCCGCCCATAGCCCTACCGGGGCGAAGTCAGGCCGAGCTCGGGGGGCTTGCGATGGGGGTGTTGACGGACCTGGTTGCCGCAGACCCGGCCGACGCGCCGCGCGTGGGGGTGTCCCGCTGCCCCGGCCGGGACTTCGGCGGCGTGGAAGCGAAGGGCATCGACACGGTGAAGCTCGGCCGACCCGACGCCGTCTTGACCGGCCGGCCAGTGCGGTGCAGGAGGTGCTGAACAAGAGCGCGGCCCTTTGTCGCCGGGCCGCGGCGGAGAACAACGTCGTGTTTCTGTGGATGTGTTTGTAGGGGCAGAGCTGTCGTAGGGTGGGCCGAGTGC
>DASXAN010001504.1:0-2507 GCA_036406755.1 Gemmataceae bacterium | reverse complement strand
ACCCACGCTGCCGAGGCGACCTCCGCCGGCCCCGCCGCCACCGTCATGTTCGGCCACGACGCCAGCCGCAACATGGTCAACGTGACCGACAAGAACATTCCCGACGAGTGGGACGTGCAGTCGAAGGACCACGTCAAGTGGTCGGCCAAGCTCGGCTCCCGGGCCTACGGCGGGCCGGTCGTCACCGGCGGCAAGGTGTTCGTCGGCACCAACAACCAGTCTCCCCGCAACCCCCGCGACGCCCGCAAGCGCAAGGACGGCAAGTCCGAGCCGATCGACAAGAGCGTGCTCATGTGCTTCGACGCCGCCACCGGCAAGCTCCTCTGGCAGCACGTCAACGACAAGCTCCCGTCCGGCTTGGTCCACGACTGGCCGGAGGAGGGCATCTGCTCCACGCCGGCCGTCGAGGGCAACCGCCTGTACTACGTGTCCAACCGCTGCGAGGTTGTGTGCCTGGACACCAACGGCTTGGCCGACGGCAACCAGGGCGTCACCGACGAGAAGTACAAGGACCCGACCGACGCGGACGTCATCTGGCACCTGGACATGATGAAGGAGATGAACGTCTTCCCGCACAACCTGTCGGCGTGCTCGCCGCTGCTGGTCGGGGACACGCTCTACGTGGTGACGGCCAACGGGGTGGACGAGAACCACATCAACATCCCCGCGCCGGACGCCCCGAGCTTCATCGCCGTGGACAAGCACACCGGCAAGGTGACGTGGAAGAGCAACGCCCCGGGACTGAACATCATGCACGGTCAGTGGTCGAACCCGGCCTGGGCGGTGGTCAACGGCCAGCCGCAGGTGATCTTCCCCGGCGGCGACGGGTGGCTGCGGGGGTTCGACCCGCGGTCGGGCAAGGAGGTCTGGAAGTTCGACGCCAACCCGAAGAAGGCGCCGAAGTACGTCCTCGGCCCGCGCGGGGCCCGCAGCGACTTCGTCGCCACCCCGGTCGTGCACGACAACAAGCTCTACATTGGCGTCGGCCAGGACCCGGAGCACGTGGATGGCGTCGGCCACCTGTGGTGCATCGACCTGACGAAGACCGGCGACATTTCGCCGGAACTGGTGACCAAGGACGACCCGGACCCGACGAAGCGGCAGACGAAGCCGAACCCGAACAGCGGGGCGGTGTGGCACTTCGGCGGGTTCGACCCGAACGCCCAGCAGTCGGGCCGGGACTTCATCTTCGGCCGGACGATCAGCACGTGTGCCGTGCACGACGGCCTGTGTTACGCCTGCGACCTGGCGGGGTTCTTCAACTGCCTGGATGCGAAGACGGGCCGGCCGCTGTGGCAGCACGACCTGAAGAGCGAGATCTGGGGGTCGCCGTACTACGTGGATGGGAAGGTGATGATCGGCACGGCGGACGGGGACGTGTGGATCTTCAAGGCCGGCCGGCAGAAGGCGGAGCCGAAGAAGGTGGACGTGGGCAAGCCGATCAAGAGCACGCCGGTGGCGGTGGACGGGGTGCTGTACGTGATGGCGGAGTCGATGCTGTACGCGATCCAGGCGAAGTGAGCGGGCGGGGCGCGGCGATGGTTCACTGCCGACGATGCGGCGGAGAGGTGGTGCAGAAACCACTCGCCCGCCTCGTTTGCGTCGGCGTGCTGATGCTCGCCGCCGTCGGCGTGGCGGTGCTCTGGCCGGTCCTTTGGGCGCCGTCCGTCATCCTCGCACAGGTCGGCACGTATCTGGTTCTCTGGGCGGCCATGGGTCACGGCCGCTGGTGCCGGGGCTGCAAGCGGTTTGATGGCGTATGAGAGGTGAAGAATGGGGACCTTTATCCATCGCTCAATTGATGACTTCCCCGTTTTCTCTCTAGCAAGCCGCTCGCCCTGGTCGGGTACGACGCCGGCGACTCCCGGCCGGATGTGCCACTGTTGCTCTCGGAGGGTGAGCACGTCCCGGTCCCGCTGGAGGCGGCGTACGCGCCCACGTGGGCGGTGATGGCGGAGCGGATCCGGGCGCCGGTCGAGTCGCCGGCGCCATCAACGGGGCCCGGCGGGCCGCACCGCCCATCTCCCCTTGACAGTCACCGCGCCGGGTTTTACCCTGCCCTCAATAGAGTGCGATCATCCCTGCCGACGTATCCCTATCCCCGGTTTCCCGGCAGCGCTTGGTTTTCGCCGTTCGGTACAGGTAGGTCCCCGGGCGATCCGGCGGGGCGTCCTCCCGCCCGCCCGCGGCCCCGGTCCCGGAAGCCGGATGATTCGCACCGGCCCCCGGCGGGGCCGCCGCACTGATTCCCGTCCGTAGTCCCGCCCGGCTCGCCCGCGGTTTTCCGGTCGATTGGTTCCCCAGGTGGTCCCAGGCATGACCCCCGGTCCTTCCCCCGGCGGAGTGATCCTGGTCGACGCGCACGCGCTCGTCTTCCAGTCGTTCCACGCCATCCGCGACCTCAAAGGCCCGGACGGCCGGCCGACCAACGCGCTGTTCGGCTTCACGCGCGACCTGTTCTTCATCCGCGAGGAACTCCAGCCAGATTACCTGCTCTGCGCGTTCGA
>DASXAN010001503.1:0-4055 GCA_036406755.1 Gemmataceae bacterium | reverse complement strand
AACTTGTGAGCAGACATGATTCACCACAAAGGACACAAAGGACACGAAGATGACAATACAAAGTATTCTGTCATCTTCGTGTCCTTTGTGTCCTTTGTGGTGAACTGCCTATGTCCCGACGGTTCGTGACCGAGTTGGCCGACGGCGAGGCCGTCGAGGACGTGTTCCTCGTCAGCGACAAGCAGCTGCGGGCCAACCGCAACGGCAACCTCTACATCCAAGTGGACCTCCGCGACCGCACCGGCGTCATCAACGGCCGGCTGTGGAACGCCGGCGAGCCGCTGTTCCGCTCCTTCGACGTCGGCGACTTCGTCCGTGCCCGCGGCAAGGTCCAGCTGTTCCAGGGGGCACTGCAGGTCATCCTGTCGCACCTGGACAAGATCGAGGCCAATTCGGTCGAGCTAACGGACTTCCTGCCGCACACCACGCAGGACATCGGTGCACTGCTGCAGCGGCTCAAGGACGCGCTGCGGAAGGTCGGCAACCCGCACCTGCGGGCCCTGGCCGAGTGCTTCCTGATGGACGACGGGTTCGTCCGCGACTTCTGCCAGGTGCCGGCCGGGGTGCGGAACCACCACGCCTACGTCGGCGGCCTCTTGGAGCACGTCGTCACCCTGCTCGACGCGGCCGAGCGGCTCCTGCCCCTGTACCCCGGCGTGGACCGGGATTTGCTCCTGGTCGGGGTGTTTCTGCACGACGCCGGCAAGGTGCGGGAGCTGACGTGCAAGAAGGCGTTCGCGTACACCGACGAGGGGCAGCTGGTCGGCCACATCGCCATCGGCGTCGAGCTGGTGACGGAGAAGGCGGCCGAGGCGGCGAAGCTGACCGGCGAGCCGTTCCCGCAGGAGCTGCTGCTGCGGGTCAAGCACATGATCCTGAGCCACCACGGCCAGCTCGACTTCGGCAGCCCGGTCGTGCCGATGACGCCGGAGGCGATCTTCCTGGCGTCCCTGGACAACCTGGACTCGAAGGTGCACGCCTTCACCCGCGACATCCGCGAGGACCGCAACGCCACCAGCGCCTGGACGCCGTACAGCCAGGCGCTGCAGCGGCGGCTGTTCAAGGGAATGCCGGCGAGTGAATTGCCGGACGCGGTCGATTAACAGTTCTCCCCTCTCCCGCAAAGCCGGGAGAGGGGGGAGGAATCAATGGAACAAAAAATCCTCGCCGTCCTGGCGCGCCAGAACTACGTCCCGATCAAGCCGAAGGCGCTGGCCCGCAAGGCCGGCGTCCGCGACGCCGACTACCCGTTCTTCCGTAAGGCTCTCCGTAACCTGATCGAGTCCGGCAAGGCCCAGTTCGGCAAGAACCACACCGTCCGCCCTGGCGGCGGCGCCACCCCGGACACCGTCACCGGCGTGTTCCGCCGGCTGGCGTCCGGCCGCGGGTTCGTCCGCGTCACCGCCCCGCCGGACAAGGCCGGGACCGAGGTCGGCATCCCCGAGGGAGATTCCCTCGACGCCGCCACCGGCGACGAGGTGCTGGCGAAGGTTACCCGCCCCGCCCGCGGCGAGGTCTCCCCGCAGGGCGAGTTGGTCAAGGTGCTGGAGCGGGCCACCCGCCAGTTCGTCGGCACCTACCACGAACGGGACGGCGAGGCCCTGGTCCGCGTGGACGGCGGGGTGTTCGCCCACAGCGTCTACGTCGGGGACCCCGGTGCCAAGGGGGCCGCCCCCGACGACAAGGTCGTCGTCGAAATGCTGCGGTTCCCGACGCTGGACGAGCGGGGCGAGGGCGTCATCACGGAAGTCCTTGGGCCCCGCGGCGCCCCCGGCGTGGACACGCTGTCGGTGATCCGCTCGTTCGAGCTGCCCGACGAGTTCCCGGAGGACGTGCTGGACGAGGCCCGCGAGCAGGCCGAGGCGTTCGACGAGCGCGACCTCGACGGCCGGGAGGATTTGACCAAGGAGACGGTCGTCACCATCGACCCGGCGACGGCCCGCGACTTCGACGACGCCATCTCCCTGACCCGGGACGAACAAACGGGCCACTGGCACCTCGGCGTGCACATCGCCGACGTCGGCCACTTCGCCCCGCCGGGCTCGGCCCTGGACCGGGAGGCCCGCAACCGCGGTACCAGCGTCTACCTGCCGCAGCGGGTCATCCCGATGTTCCCGGAGCTGATCTCCAACGGCCTGGCCAGTCTCCAGCAGGGCAAGCGGCGGTACGTCAAGAGCGTGTTCATGGAGTTCACGGCCGACGGCAAGCGGGTCCACGCCCAGTTCGCCAACGCCGTCATCCAGGTCAAGCGGCGGTTCACGTACGAGCAGGTGATAGCGATTTATCAGGCGAATTCCCCTCACCCCCCCGGCCCCCCTCTCCCACAAGGGGAGAGGGGGGAGAAAAAGCAACCGCGTGCGCGCCGCAAGCGTCCGATTGAATCCTCTCCCCCCTCTCCCCTTGTGGGAGAGGGGGGCCGGGGGGGTGAGGGAAAACCGATCGCCCCCGACATCCTCGCCCTCCTCCTCCGCATGCGCGACCTAGCCATGGTCCTCCGCGGCCGGCGGTTCAAGCGCGGCGCTCTGGAGCTGGACATGCCGGAAGTCGAGCTGGAGTACGACGCCGCCGGCAAGGTGACCGGGGCCCATTTCGTCGCCCACGACCTGAGCCACCAGGTGATCGAGGAGTTCATGCTGGCGGCCAACGAAGCGGTCGCGGGGCACTTCGCCGAGCTGGGCGTGCCGTTCCTCCGCCGCGTCCACCCGGCCCCGGACGAGTTTAAGCTCAAGGCTTTCGCCGACTTCGCACGCACCCTCGGCTACGACCTCCGCCGCTCGACTGACCGGTTCTCGCTCCAGCGCATCCTCGCCCAGTCGGCCGGCAAGCCGGAGCAGCACGCCGTCCACTACGCCCTGCTCCGCAGCCTCAAGCAGGCCGTCTACAGCCCCTATGAGGAGGAACACTACGCCCTGGCCAGCCGGCACTATGGCCACTTCACGTCGCCGATCCGGCGGTACCCCGACCTGACGGTGCACCGGCAGCTGGGCCAGTGGCTCCGCGACGGGCGGGTGGGCGGCAACGTGGTCGAGCTGGCCGGCATCGGCGACCACTGCTCACGGATGGAGCGGCGGGCCGACGCGGCCGAGCGGGAGCTGGTCAAGCTGCGGCTGCTGGATTACCTGGCCGACCGGGTCGGGGCGCAGTTCGACGCCGTCATCACCGGCGTCGCCGAGTACGGGTTCTTCGCCCAGGCCGAGGGGCTGCCGGTCGAGGGCCGGGTGCACATCAGCACGCTGTCGGACGACTACTACGTCCACGACGAGTCGGCGCACACGCTGGAGGGGCGGCGGACGAAGAAGCGATACCGGCTCGGGGACAAGGTGCGGGTGGAGGTGGTGCGGGTGGACCAGGTGCGGCGGCAGGTGGACTTCCGCGTGGCGGCAGGGGAACCGGCTAGCCGCGACGCGGAGGCTTTGCGGAGCGGAGCGCGGCGCCGGCGAGCGCCGCGGGAGGGACGGGCGAAACCGCGCCGCCGCCGGCACGGGCGGGATGACGTTCTGGAGTAGCGCGCTCCGCTCCGAAGACTCCGCGTCGCGGCTAACCGCGGCCCCCGCGGACGTCCCCCCAGATCCGCATCCCGAACCCGTCCAGGTCCACGTCCTCGCCCTTCTCGCCCTCGCCCGGGCCGCCGCGGTCCAGGCTCACCCGCAGGAACGCCCACAGGCTGAACGGCTCGCCGTGGGCGTCGTACCCGTCGGCCGACGTGTCCCCCTCCACCATCCACCGCCACGACCGGCGGTCGGTGCCCATCTCGGCGTCCTCCTGCCAGCCCTTGAGCACCCGGGCCACCGCCTGGATGGCAGCCCGGCACGTCTTGGGGTCGGAGACGTGGACGCGGTACTCGTCCCCGGCGTCCTCCCGGCGGGTGTTCGGCAGGTTGCGGACGGCCTCGAACAGCTTGTGCTCCAGGGCGGTGCTCCGCCACGGCGACCACAGGTAAAACGTGACGCTCGGCGTCTCGAACACCACGCCGTAGAACTCGACGCGCATCGCCGCTTCCTCGTCAGGCCGGTCGGCCCCACACCCCCGTATCATACAGACATTGAAAGCCGCTT
>DASXAN010001502.1:0-1800 GCA_036406755.1 Gemmataceae bacterium | reverse complement strand
TTGTGTCGATGGTCAGTTCCGCCTGCCCGGCCGAGTTGACGCTCAGGTGCCAGGAGCGGCCCTTGGCGAACCGCCCGATCGTGCTGACGGAAATGGTGAGCGGAGCATCTTCGAGCTGCGCTGCCGTGACGGTGGGCTTGCGGGGCTCGCCGGCACCCGCCGTAAGGACGGCGATCAACGTCGCGCCTCCGACGAGATTCAGGGCTGTATCTCTGAACCTGCACTTTCCGGGAACTTTTCACGCTCAGGCGGCCAGCAGTAGCAGCCGTTCGGCCAGGGCTTGCAATTGGGCCGTTTGGTCCGGGCCGCACGCAGCCGCCTGAATTTCCGCCCGCAGGGCCTCGCGGAGCAACGCCTTGCGCCGGTCGGCGTGCGATGGCCGCCGCCACTCGGCGTCCCAGGGCGAGGCGGTCCGGTCGACCAGTTCCTCCTCGGGGCGGCCCCAGGCCCACAGCTCCACCACGGTGGACGCCCACAGGTTCAGGTGCCACGCCCCGACGTTGGCGTACACGTTCCGCAACTGCTGCTGCCCGGCACCCCAGATTTCTTTGACGTCGTGGAACACCTGTTCAATCGCCGCCCGGTCGGCCACCAGTCCGAGGATGTCCGCCGGCGTCGCGTCCGGGTCGGTACAGAAGTAGGCGACCCAGCCATCGTCGTTCTTCACCAGCACCACTCGGATCGCCCCGCCGGCCGGCGGCCAAGTGGCCAGGAACGTCTTGTACGTCTTGGTCTCGTACCGGCCGTAGATGTCGAACTCGGCCGTCAGCCACCCGCCGTGGGCCGCCGCCCGCTTGGCCAGGCTGATCTTGTGGTTGCCATACACCGGCTTGCGGCCACGCTTGCCCGGCCGCGGCCTGGGGTCGGGCAACGTCCACAGGGCCGCGTCACGCCGCAGTCGGCTGACCACCGTGGCCCCGACCGCCTTCGCCGCCCGCCGCACCACCCGCTTGGCGTACGCCCCGTCCATCACCAGCCACACCGCCTTCTTCGTCGCCCCCACCCACACCGCCAGCCACCCGATCAGCTCGGCCGCCAGCTCCAGCTTGGTCCGGAACGGCCAGCGGTACTCCGGCGGGATCGTGCCGATGTCCTTCTTGCGGACATACAGGGCGGCTCGGACCGGCAGGCCGATGGCCCCCCACAGCGGGTGCCGCACGACGCGGGCCAACGTCACCCATACGTGCCCGTACACCCAGGTCTGCGCCGCCGGCCCGGGCGTCGGGTTGCGATGCACCCCGGCCCCCTCGACGCACGGCCCGAACCGCTTGGTCACCGTGTCGTCCAAGGCGAACACCGCCCGGTCGGTCGGGCCACCCGCGACCCGCTCGATGGCCCGCAGCAGGACCGTGCTGAGCAATCCCACCCGTCGGCCAACCGACCCGAGCACGTGGTACGCCCGGCGGAAATCGTGGCCGATTCCCGCGGCGCGGAACCAAGCAGACGCGGTCCGCCGCTTCTCCCGGCACAACAGCAGGCCGAAGAAGACGGACCAGAACCGCTCCCGGGTGCGGTGGTCGAGGACGGCGGCCAACTGGTTCAGGACCGCAGACACGAGGGTAGGCATCGTCCATAATGGCATGGCCGGTCCTCCGGCGCGATGGCGTGTGGTAACACCATCTTGTCCGGCGGGACCGGCGCCTTTCCACTCCGGGTCAGGCCGCTGTTACCTCAACAAGTTCCCGGAAAGTGCAGGAAGGTACGAACAGGACCAACTCCAAGGCGGCCGGCGGTGGCGGCAGAGGCCGAAGCGCAACGAGGCACCGCGACCCCGCCGCGGCCGGGACCGGCCAGACGGTG
>DASXAN010001501.1:0-1726 GCA_036406755.1 Gemmataceae bacterium | reverse complement strand
CGCTCACGCCGCCCGGCGGCGGCGCACCCAGCCGACGACGCCCGCCAGTCCGCCGCAGGCCAGCAGCACCCACGCCGGCTCCGGCACCGGCTGGAACTGCAGGATCAGCTGGTTGTTGCTCGGGCCGCCCAGCAGCACCTGCGCCGTGCCGGCGGCGAAGCCCGTCCCGGTGAACGCGAACTTATCCGCCGAGAAGCCGCTGATCGACGTCGCCGTGGCGAGCACGTACTGCACCGGCGTGCTGCCCAGCCCGAACGGGGCGATGTCGATCGTGAACTTCTGCCCGGCCACGTTCGTGGCGTTGATGGCCAGCGCCCCGGCGATGTTGAGGCTGTCGTTGAGCGTGCCCGGGGGGGCGGCGCTGACCGCCGCCTGGTCCGTGGACGCGTACTCGAACAGGTACTTGCTGTTCGGCTGCCACGTCTCCGCCCCGGTCGAGAGCAGGCCGACGCTGTTGCCCGGGGCCACCGCCCCGCCGCTGGCGATCGTCACCGCCCCGGGGATGGTGCCGATCCCGCCGATCGTGGCGGTGTTGGACACCAGCACCGCCCCGGTGCCGGTGCCGACGCCGTTGAACCGGACGGTGCCGCCGTCGATGCGGAACGTCGAGCCGGCCCCCAAGTTCGTCGGGCCGTTGACGATCATCGTGCCGGTCCCGGCCTTGGAGAAGGTGACGGCCGCGGCCGGGGTGACGACCCCGCCGGAGAGGGTGAACGTCTGGTTGGTGCCGACGGTCAGGGTGCTGAGGGTGTCGCCGGCGTAGGTGACCTGGCCGGCCGAGCTGGCGATCGGCGTCGCGGCGTTGTTCAGCGTCAGGGCCGCGCCGGAGCCGCCGGAGCCGGTCAGGGTGATGAGCCCGCCGCCGGTCATCTGCTTGACCGACAGGGAGCTGCCGGCGTCGATGTTCAGCGAGGCGGCGATGGCGTCGGCCCGGAACCGCGTCGAGGTGCCGGTGGCGGCGTCGAACAGCGGGTCGCCGGCCTCGCCGGGCTTGAAGTAGTTGGCCCCGTTGACCCGCGGGTCGGTCTGGCTGGCGGCGGTCGACCCCGGCGAGAAGGCGGTGCCGTCGCCGAGCGGCCCCGTCGCACTCTCGTACATGCCGAACCCGTAGGTGCTGGTCCAGCCGGTGCCCCAGCCGCCGTTGGCGTTGGACCCGGGCGGGCCGGCCCCGCCGCCGCCCTGGGCCATGCGGACCTCGAACGGGTACCACTGGCCGGCCACGACCGAGACGGCGGTCGTGGACGTCGGGTGGAACCAGTCGGTCCCGTTGTTGGCCGGCCCGCCCCCGATGGGGGTGCCGTTGAAGAAGACCCGCACGTTGTCGTCCACCTGCTCGGCGAACTGCATGACGCCGGTGACCCGGGCCTGGATCTGGCCGGTGTAGATGAAGGTGGTGTTGTCGGACCAGGAGAAGTTGTTCGACGGGCCGGGGTCGGTGGCGCCGGGGCCCTGGGTGCGGGCGGTGACGGAGGCCATGCGGATGTTGGACACGACGCCGCCGTTGATGCCGTTGTTCGGGTTCGGGGTGGTGTAGTCCTGGTTCGTCCGCACCCACCCCTCCCGCAGGCCGAAGAACGTGCCCCCGGCGGTCATGGCCAGGGTGGCGCTGGGCAGGTTGACCGTGCTGCCGGCGGTGACGTGGACGACCGTCCCCTCGTTGGCCGTGTAGGCCGTCGCGTTCGAGGTGGTCGTGCCGCCGGTGGCGAACCGGACGGTGGAGTTCAGG
>DASXAN010001500.1:0-1805 GCA_036406755.1 Gemmataceae bacterium | reverse complement strand
CGCTTCGCCCGGCTGCGCCGCCCGGCGAAACGAAGCGCTGAAGCAACCCCGCTCGCCAACGGCCCGCCGGTCCGTACAGAAACGGGTATGGCGGACGACCACCCTGACCCCTCCCCCGCGGCCGTCGAGCCGGGGGCCATGATCGGCCCGTACCGCGTCGCCGGCGTCCTGGCCGACGGCCCCTCCGGCACCGTCTACGAGGCCGTCGAGGCCGGCACCGGCCGCCGCGTCGCCCTCCGCCACCTGCCCGACCGCCTCGCCAATGACCCGCCGGCCCTGGACCGGTTCCTGGCCGCCGCCGGCGTCGGCCTGGGCCACCCCAACCTCGCCGCCGCCGTCGGCGTCACCCGGCAGGGCGGCGACGCGTTCCTGATCATGGAGTTCGTCGGCGGGCGGACGGTGTCGGCCGGCGGGCGGATGCCGTGGCGGCTGGCCACCCGCGTCGTCCGCGACGCCGCCCGCGGGCTGGCCGCCGTCCACGCCGCCGGTCTGATCCACGGCCAAGTCCGCCCCGGCCACCTGCTCATCGCCCCTGACGGCGCGGTGAAGCTCACCGACCTCGGCGTGGCCGCGGCCGAGGACGTGCCGGCCAACCCGGCGTGTATTGCCCCGGAGCAGATTCGCGGCGAGCCGGCCGACGCCCGCACCGACCTGTACGCCCTCGGCGCGGTCTACTTTACGCTCCTGACCGGCAAGGCCCCGTTCGCCGACGCCGGCGGCCCGATCGACGTCTACGACGCCGTTCTGCACCGCCCGGTGCCGACGGTCCGGGCCGGCCTGCCGGACATTCCGCTGCGGTGCGACGCCGTCGTGCAGAAGGCGATGGCGAAGGACCCGGCCGCCCGCTACCCGTCGGCCGAGGCACTGGCCACGGACCTGGACGCCCTGCTCGCGACCGACGAGCCGAGCCGGCCGGCCCCGCTGCCGAAGCTGCCGCGGCGGCCGAACGTCTGGGGGCGGCTGCCGGGCCTGGTCGGCGGGCTGCTCGTCCTCGCCGCCCTGGCCGCGGGCGGCTGGTACCTGTTCGGCCCGCACCCCGAGCCGGCGAAGCCCTCAGCCCGATCCACGGAGCCCGAGCTGCCGACGGTGACCAACTCGGTCGGCATGACGCTGGTCCGGGTGCCGGCCGGCGTATTCATGATGGGCGACCCGCTCATCGCCGACGCCACGCCGCACCCGGTCAAGATCAGCAAGCCGTTCCTCGTCGGCGCCCGCGAGGTGACGCAGGCCCAGTACCGGCAGGTGACGGGCGGCAACCCGTCGCAGTTTCCGGGCGACACCCGGCCGGTGGAGAAGGTGACGTGGGCGGAGGCGGTCGCGTTCTGCGAGAAGCTGTCGGCCCGGGCGGAGGAGCGGGCCGCAGGCCGGACGTACCGCCTGCCGACCGAGGCCGAGTGGGAGTACGCCTGCCGGGCCGGGGCGCAGACCGCCTTCTGCCTCGGCCCGACGCTGCCGGCGGACAAGGCGAACACGGCGGCGGCCGGCTACGGGGCCACGACGCCGGTCGGCACCTATCCGGCCAGCCGGTGGGGGCTGTATGACGTACACGGCAACGTCTGGGAGTGGTGCGCCGACTGGTATGACCTGGGGTACTACGCCATCGCCCCGCCGGTCGATCCGCCGGGGCCGGAGGCCGGCACACGGCGTGTGACCCGTGGCGGGTCGTGGCAGACGGCCCCGGGCGACTGCCGGTCGGCGTTCCGCAACGACGCCTTCGCGCCGGACAGCCGCAGCCCGGCTGTCGGGTTCCGGGTCGTGTGTGTTGACGGTGGGGGGAAGTGACGGGCGGCCCGGGAGGGCGCGGC
>DASXAN010001499.1:0-16052 GCA_036406755.1 Gemmataceae bacterium | reverse complement strand
CGACCTCGGCCACCGGCGCGACCTGGTGCTCCTCGTGGATGTCTGTGGTCAGCGGCAACCCGGTCCGCGACTTGACGGCGGCCAGTGTCTTCAACCCCTCGACCAGTCCCGGCCCTCTGAACGACGCACCGGCCGAGCGGTTCGCCTTGTCGAACGACGCCTTGAACACGAGCGGGACGCCGAGCCGGGCCGCGTGTCCGGCGAGCGTGTCGGCGATCCGCAGGGTCAGGTCGTGCGACTCGATGACGCACGGGCCGGCGACAAATACGAGCGGCCGCCCCGTCCCGCACACGTGTGGCCCGACCACGACCGTCCGCTCCTTCGACATGGCCGGCCCTCCGTGGTCCGCGGTTCAAGTCTTCAGCTCGACCGGTAGTTGGTCAATCTTGGCGGCGAGGATGAAGTCGTTCTCCGACAGCCCGCCTATGGCGTGCGTGGACAGCTCGACGGCGACGTTGCGGTAGCCGGTCAGGTGCAAGTCGGGGTGGTGGTCTTCGGCCTCGGCGATGGCCCCGATCCGGTTGAAGAAGTCCAGGGCCGTCGGGAAGTCCTTGACCCGCCACTCGCGGCGGACCGACTTGCCGTCCGGGCCGACGCGCCACTGCGGCACCTGCCGGGCCAACTCCGCCACCTCGGACGGCGACAGCGGCGGCACCCCGCCCTCGCACGGGCGGCACTTCTTTTCAGTGAGACCACAAGTTGTCATGGCGGCGCCTCCGTGAACCATCTTAGTTGAGCCGCGAGCCGCCGGCGAGCGCGACTGGTGCCGGGCTAAACTGGGCAAGTGGCGCAACCGGGGGGTGTGAAAAAAATGCTCTCCATTTGTAAGAATGGTTCTGGTAGATTCCTCCGGCTCGTGTCGCCGCGCGAACGGATTCCCGCGGCCCACGGCGCGACGCCCCGCCGCGGCGGGGTCACCGACAAGGAGGTCGGCCCGTGGCCCTCCGCTGGCGCATCCGCCACAAGCTGCTGCTCGGCCTGGGCGTGGTCGTGGGCATCATCGCCGTGCTGCTCACCGGCACCCTGTACGGCTTGGCCGCGTTCACCACGACGGTCAAGATCGCCGACAGCAAGCTCGCCGAACTCCACCACGCCGAACTACTCAAGCGGCAGATCAGCGAACTGCGGTCCGAGGCCGAGGTCGGCCGCGACCTCCACGAGCTCGACACCCGCCTGAAGGCCAAGTCGGCGGCGGCCAGCGACACGGTGAAGGCGTTCACCGCCCAGCTCCAGGAGGCGATCGACCGCGGCCGGGACGCCGACCCCAGCGGCCACGAGAAGCTGCTCGCCGGCGACCTGGCGAACGGGTTCCAGCAACTCGACGCCGCCATCGAACACGTCGTCAAGGTTTCGGTCTTCGTCGGCCCGGGTGACCCCGTGGACGCGCCGGGTTCGCTGGCCCCCGTGCGGGCCGCGGCCGCCAAGCTCGACGGGCTGGCCGGCGAACTGTGCCGCGACATTTACGACGACCTCTGGAAGCGGTTCGGCACGGCCAAGAAGGAGTACACGAACAGCCTCGTCATTGTCCTCTCGACCAGCATCCTCGGCGTGCTGCTCATGGCCGGCCTCTTGCGGTTCTTCTACGACTGGGTGTTCCACCCGATCCGCGACCTGCAACTCGGGGTCAACCGCGTCGCCCGGGGCGACTTCACCCAGCCCATCGAACTGAACTCGCAGGACGAGTTGCAGGAGCTGGCCGCCGCCTTCAACGACATGACCGCCCGGCTGCACGCGACCTACCGCGAACTATCCCGCCAGGTCCACGAGCGGGGCAAGCAGCTGGTCCGGTCCGAGCGGCTGGCGAGTGTCGGCTTCCTGGCCGCCGGCGTCGCCCACGAAATCAACAACCCACTGGCTTCGATCGCCTTCTGCGCCGAGGGCTTGCAGCGGCGGGTGACCGACCTGTTGGCCAAGGCCCCGCAGGACCGGGAGACGATTACGAAGTACCTGACGATGATCCAGCAGGAGGCGTTCCGCTGCAAGCAGATCACCCAGGGCCTGCTCGAGTTCAGCCGGGTGGGCGAGGGCGAGCGGCAGGCGACCGACCTCGGCGACGTCGTCCAGTCGGTCCTCGATGTCGTCCAGCATCTGCGGAACTGCCAGGGCAAGAAGATCGTCTTCCGGCCGGCCGGCCGACCGGTGGCGCTGGCCAACCCGCAGGAGATCAAGCAGGTAATCCTCAACGTCGTCGTCAACGCCCTGGACAGCATGGACGAGGGGGGAGTGCTGACGATCAGCCTGGCGCAGTCCGGGCCGACGGCCGAAATCCGGTTCGCCGACACCGGCTGCGGCATGCCGCCGGAGGTGCTGGACAAGATCTTCGAGCCGTTCTTCACCGCCAACCGGACCGGCAAGGGGACCGGGCTGGGGCTGTCGATCAGCCACCGGATCGTCACCCAGCACGGCGGAGAGATCGAAGCGACCAGCCCCGGCCCGGGGCGTGGGAGCACGTTCGCCGTCCGGCTGCCGTTGCCCCCGGCGGCCCCCGCAGTCAAGGAGGTGCCCGTTGCAGCCGCCGCATAAGAGTCTCCGCGTCCTGTTCGTGGACGACGAACAGTCGCTGCAGGAGTTCATGCGCTCCGAGCTGCCGCGGATGGGGCACGAGGTCACCGTCTGCCCGGACGGCCGGGCCGCCGTCCGCGAACTGGCCAAGACGAAGTTCGACGCCGCCATCCTCGACCTGCGGATGCCGGGGCTGAACGGCATCGAGGTCCTTCAGCAACTCAAGACCGTCTCGCCGGACACGGAGGCGGTCGTGATGACCGGGTACGCCAGCCAGGACACGGCCGTCCAGGCGTTGCGGCTGGGGGCGTTCGACTACATCACCAAGCCGTGCAAGCTGGACGAGGTCGAAGTCATCCTGCAGAAGATCGTCGAGAAGCGGGAGCTGGTGAACAAGACGCTGGCGCTGGAGTCCCGCGTGCAGGCCGCCGAGGGGCCGACGGCGCTCATCGGCACGTCGGCGGCCATGCAGGCCGTGCACCGGCTGATCGCCACCGTCGCCCCGACGGAATCGACCGTCCTCATCATGGGCGAGACGGGCACGGGCAAGGAGCTGGTCGCGCGGACGCTCTTCGAGCAGAGCAAGCGGGCGGATAAGCCGTTTGTGCCGGTCAACTGCGGGGCGATCTCGGAACACTTGGTCGAGAGCGAGCTGTTCGGCCACCGCAAGGGGTCGTTCACCGGGGCGGAGCGCGACCACAAGGGGCTGTTCGAGGTCGCCAACGGCGGGACGCTGTTCCTCGACGAACTCGGCGAGTTGAACAAGAACATCCAGGTGAAGCTGCTCCGGTTCCTGGAATCGGGCGAAATCCGCCGGGTCGGCGAGACGGCCCCGTTCAAGACGGACGTGCGGGTGCTGTGCGCGACCAACCGCGACCTGCGGGAGATGATCGCCAAGGACGACTTCCGCGAGGACCTGTACTTCCGGGTCAACACGTTCGAGATTCGCTTGCCGCCGCTCCGTGAGCGGCGGCCGGACATCCCCGACCTGGCGTGCCACCTGCTGGCCCGCGCCGCCCGCCGCCCCATCGATCAGGTCGCCGGCCTGCTCGGCCCGGACGCGGTCGTCGTGTTACAGGAGTACGACTGGCCGGGCAACGTCCGCGAACTGGCCAACGTCATGCAGCACGCCCTGATCCTGTCGAACGGCCAACGAATCTTGCCAGAACACTTCCCGCACACGGTCCGCAGCGGCAAGAGCCAGGGCCGGATGATCGCGGGCACCATCACGCCGGCCGCCGCCCCGGACCAGCCCGCCGCACCACCGCCGGCCGGCGACCCGGAACGGCGGACGCTGCGGGCGATCGAGATGGAGCACATCCTGCGGACGCTGGAGAAGAACAGGGGCAACAAGCCGAAGACGGCCGAGGAGCTGGGGATCAGCCTGAAGACGCTGTACAACAAGCTCAACGCCCTCGAAGAAGAGCGCCGCGCGGCAGGATAAGACCGATTCACCACAACGGCACGAAGGGCACAAGGAAATCCTGAATCGAAATCGGTATGATTTCTTCTGGTCTTCCTTGTGCCCTTCGTGCCGTTGTGGTTAGTTCATGTTCCGGTTCGACCTGCCGTTCACCGACACTGCCTTGCTGCTGACGCCGCGGTTCGGCGACCGCTCCGCCTTCGTCCAGGCGCTGCTCCTGGCCCTGTGCCTTGCCCCGGTCGTTCTCGTCGGCTGGCTTTACCGCTACGAGCTGCGGCTGGTGCGCCGGTCCGTCGCCCGCGTCCTGCTCGGGCTGCGGCTGCTCGTCGTCCTGATGCTGGTCGTCGTCATCACGTTCCAGCCGGTCGCGGCCCACACGGCCACCGAGACGCTCCAGGGGCGGGTCGTCGTCGCGCTGGACCGGTCCGACAGCATGTCCGTCGCCGACCCGCAGCGGCCGCTCGCCGACAAGCTCCGCCTCGCCCGCGCCCTGCACCTCGTCCGCGACATCGTCCCCGACAGCCAGCTCGACGCGTGGACCAAGCAGGCCGACCAGACCGGCCACGTCGAATGGCCGCTGGGCCCGCACACCGACGAGGACCAGCGGCGGCGGTTCGACCAGGTGTGCCAGCGGATCGACGGCCTGACCCGCACCCAGGTCGCCCGGGCGGTGCTCGGCGGCGGCGGCACCGGGCTGCTGCCGGCCATCGACCGGCGGCACACGCTGGAACTGCTCGGCTTCGCCGCGGCCGGCGGCGACATTGACCCGGAGAAACTCGACGGCCTGCCGCCGCTCGGCGACGCCGGCGCGTTCACCGACCTCCGCATTCCACTGGCCCGCGGCCTGGAAGGCGGTGCCGCGGGCAAGACGCTGGCCGTGGTGGTGCTCACCGACGGCCAGCACAACGACCCGGCGTCGCCGATCGAGAGGGCGGTCGAACTCGGCCAGCAGGCCGTGCCGGTATACGCCGTCGCCCTCGGGGCAAAGGTGCCCCCGGTGGACGTCGTCGTGACGGCCGCGCAGGCGCCGGCGACGGTGTTCAAGGGCAGCGACGCGGCGGTCGAGGCGCGGGTCGAGGTGCGGGGGCTGAGCGCCCGAACCATCGAGGTCGAGCTGCAGCGGAAGGGCGAGCCGCCGCTGGTCGAGTCGTTCGCCCACGACGGCACCGACCGCGGCTACACGGTCAAGTTCAGCCCCCGGCTGGACGAGGTCGGGACGCAAATCCTGACCGTCCATGCCCGGCCCGCCCCGGAGGAGACGCGGACGGAGAACAACAGCCGGCCGGTGGCCGTCAACGTCGCCGACGACAAGGCGCACGTGCTCCTGATCGACGGTGAAGCGCGGTGGGAATACCACTACCTCGCTTCGGCCCTGGCCCGCGACCGCGGCATGGACGTGCGGTCGGTGCTGTTCGAGCAGCCGCGGATCAACCGGATCGACGAAGAACAGCTGCGGCAGATCGGCCACCCGGCGAAATCACTGCCGGCCGAGCCGGACGCGCTGGCGAAATACGACTGCATCGTCCTCGGGGACGTGACGCCGGAACAACTGCCGCCGGAGGACCGGGCTCGGCTGGAGCGGTTCGTCGGCGAGCGGGGCGGGACGCTCGTCGTCCTGGCCGGCAAGCGGGCGATGCCGCTCGGCTTCCTGACCGGCACCGCCGTGAGCGACCCGCTGCGGAAGCTGCTGCCGATCGAGGCGGCGCAGGCGATCGAGTCGCCGACCGGGTTCCCGGTGGCCCTGACCGCCGAGGGCAAGCTGGCCCCGTTCCTGAGCATGGAGCCGACGGCCGAGGAAAGTGAGCGCCGCTGGGCCGCATTGCCCCGGCACTACTGGGGCGTCGTGGGCCGCGCGAAGCCGGCGGCGACCGTGCTGGCGACCGCGATCCCGGAAATCGACGCCGCCCCGGCCGACCCCGGCGCCTGGGCGAAAGACCACGCCCTGATCGCCCGGCAGAGTTACGGCTTCGGCCGGGTGCTCTTCGTGGGGCTGGACAGTACCTGGCGGTGGCGGTTCAAGGCCGGCGACACCTACCACCACCGGTTCTGGGGCCAGACGGTCCGCTGGGCCGCGTCCGACACGCCGCTACTGACCGGCAACGAGTTCGTCCGGTTCGGGCCGCGCAAGCCGGTCATGGAGCAAGGGGGCGAGGTCGAGGTCGGCGTGCGGTTCAGCGAACTGGCGAAGAAGCCGCCTCCCGGGGCGCAGGCGGCGGTGCGGATCGTCCGCCTCCGCGACGGCCAGCCGGACGAGCCGGCCGGCCAGCTGCCGCTGCAGCGGCTCGAGGCCCGGCCGCGTGAGATGGCGGCGAAACTCCGCGACCTGCCGCCGGGCCGGTACGCGGCCGAGTTGCTCATCCCCGAGATGACCGACCAGCTCCGCGGGCCAGACGGCAAGAACCTGCGGGCGCCATTCACGGTGTCGGCGCGGCCGAGCACCGAGCTGACCGACCTGGCGACGAACCTGCCGCTGTTGGAGGAGATTGCGGCCAAGACCGGCGGCCGGGTGTTCACGGCCGAGAATGCGGGTGAACTGGCGGAGTTACTGGCCCAGCGGACCGCCGTGCGCGAGTATCGGACGGAGACGAAGCTGTGGCAGGCGTGGCCGACGCTGGTCGCCTTTCTGGCGCTCGTGACGCTGGAGTGGCTGGCCCGCAAATGGGCCGGGTTGCCGTAGCGAGCTGTTGACGTTCGTCTACGCCGCCAGTTCCAGAAACCGCTTCGCCATTTGCGGCCCCTTCCCTTCGTCCTCGTGCTTGAAGAACACGAAGGCGTCCTGCCAGTCCTGTTTCCGCACCCGGCTCACCCACGCCCCGAGTTCCGCATCGTCGTAGTCGGATCGCCGCAGTCGCAGGTAGCCCCAATCTGCGGTCGCGACGAATGGAACCTCAAGGTCCGTTTCCGCCTCCGCAATGCACAGCGCCGCCCGGTGATCGCGGAGTAGCCCGAAGACGTCGTCGTCGAACCACGACTGGTGGCGAAACTCCAGCGCCACGTGGCGCTGTGCCGGGATGAGGGCCAGAAACGCCCGCAACCGCGGCAGATCCTTCTTGAAGTTCGGCGGCAACTGGAACAGCAGCGGTCCGAGGCGATCGCCCAGCGTCGAGACGACTTCGAACAGCGACGACACCGGCTCGTCCACATCCTTGAGTCTGCCGATGTGGGTGACCTGCTGCGGTGCCTTGAGGACGAACCTGAAACCAGCCGGCACTTGGCCCGCCCACGCTACCAGAGTTGACGTCTTGGGTGCGCCGCGGAAGGTGCTGTTGATCTCGACGGTCCGAAACTGCTCGCCGTAGTAACGGAGCATCTGCTTGGCCGGCAGCTTCTGAGGATAGAACGTGCCCTTCCACTTCGGGTACGAAAAGCCGCTCGTGCCGACATAGAGGTCCGTCATGGCAACCTCGCCGCCAGGGCCCGCCGCCGTGTCAGCCACACCTCGACCGCCAACAACCCGACCACCCCGGCCATGCAGGCCCACCACAGCTCGGCCGGCTGCGGCGCCCGCAGAATGCCGGAGACAATAGCCTTGCGGTCGTCGTTGAACTCGAGCCCCGGCACATACTGCCGGACCCGCTCGCGGTCGGCATCGGTCCACGGGGCGAGGTCCGATTCGCGGGCGTCGGACTGCACGACGGCATACCGCACGGCCCCGCTCGCCGCGTGCCGCAGCGTGTAGACGCCCGGCTCGGACGTGTCCTCAACCACGATCTGCCCCTCCGTCAACGCAACCGGTCGCTCCGGCCCGTCCGGCGGCTGGAGCGCCCAGCCGGCCTTCGGCGCGTCCTTCGGCAGGCGAAACCGCAATGGCTGGCCGGGTGTCAGGTTCAGCGCCGCCGACCGCGCGCCGGCGAGGTAGTAGACCAGTTCGTGCGCCAGCGGGGCGAACGCCGGCAGTTCGACCACATTGGTCCGCCAGGAGTTGTCCAGAGGTACACACGTCTTAAGAACCCGTCCCGCTCCGACCGGCTTTTCGACCAGGAACGGGGCGTCGCCGGTCAACCGGGCGACGGCGACGGCCGACCCGCCGGCCGGTACGGTGAGCCTCCAGTGGCGCGGGAAGCGGGCGTCAACGAGGCCGCCCGGCTGCGGCTCGCGGAACAGCTCCAGGGCCGGGTGGAAGAATGTTGCCGGCAGCGGCTGGGCCGCTTTCGCCGGGTCGCTCACGTCGCCGACCGGCTCGGCCAGTGCCGCCGGCAACCAGCCGCGGCCGCCGCGGTGCAACTCCTCGTCGTAGCTGCGCGCGTCGGCCCGGTCGCCAGGGGCGACCAGCACGCCGCCGCCGGCCTCGAGGAACGACGCGATCGCGGCCTGCCGCGGGGCGGTGAGCTTGGCGACGTTACATAGGGCCACCACCCGCGGCACGGTGCCCGGCCCGGCGAGGTCACGGGTCAGCAGGACCGGGTCGAACTCGGCGACCGAGACGACCCGCGCCAGCACGGCCGGGTGTGGGTCGCGGGCCGGGGCGAGGGCGTCGCGGAGGAAGTCGGCCCCGCGGCGGGTCGCGGCCGGGTTCGGGTCGCCGTCCACCAACAGCACCGGCAGCTGCGGCAGTACCTCAAGGGCGAAGTCCTGGCGGTCGTCGCCCGGCACGGCGTCCGGCTCGGCCTGGACCGTCATCAGGTGCGAGCCGGCGGAGGCAAAGCGGTGCCGGATGGTGAACGGCATTTGCCCCTTCTCGCCGGTGGCGGTCGGCGGCGGCAGATCGCCGGCCGGCTTACCGTCGATCAAGAGCCGCAGCCGGCCGGGCGGCGGCAGGTCGCCGGCCCCGTGCCGCTCCAGCGCGGTGCGGAACGCCACCTCCTGACCGGCCGACGCGACCGCCCGGCTGGCCCGGAGTGGGGCCAGTGACCGGTTCGGCGGGTCGGCCGGGCGGTCCGGGTCGAGGTTGACCAGCCACACCCGCGGGCCGCCGTCGCCCGCCTGTCCGCCGACCAACTCCCGACCCGGCATGGCTGCGTCGTCCGCCCAGCCGTGCCGCTGGCGGTCGGTGAGGACAATGACCTCGCGGCGGGCGGCCGTGCTCGCCTTCAGAGCCTGCACCGCGGCCTGGACCGCGGCCGGGCCGTCGCACCCGCCCCGCGGGGCCGGCAGCGTCTGGATGGCCGTGCGGACGAGGTCGAAGTCGTGCGTCGGCTCCGGGACGAGCACCTGCGGCCGGTGGCGGGCGCCGATCACCGCGACGCCGTCGCCGGACCCCAGGTCGTCGAGCAGGGCCAGCGCCCACGCCTTGGCCGCGTCGTGGGCGGTCGCGGTCGGTCCGCGGTAGGCCATGCTGGCCGAGCCGTCGACGACCAGCACCACGTCGCGCCGGCCGTGGTCGGCGAGGAAGTCGAGCCAGCGGCTGGCGTCGAGCGGGGCAGCCAGGGCGACGACCATCAGGCCGATCAGCCCCATGCGGACGAGCATGAGCAGGACTTCTTCGAGGAACACCTTCCGCCGCGTCCGCTCGCTCACCTGGAGGAACTGCATCGCACCCCACGGCACCACGTCGTACCGCTTACGGTTGAGCAGGTGAATGATTGGCGGGATGAGGACCGCGACCAGGCCGGCCAGCATCGCCAGGTTCAGAAACGTGATCGGCATGGGTGTAGGGTGATTTCACCACAACGGCATTAGTTCTGTCGCTGGCGCCGGCTCAGGTAGACGCCCAGGGCCCTGTCCACCGGCTCATCCGTCCGCAGCAGGTGGTAGTCGACGCCCATGCTGCGGGCCTTGTCCCGGAGCTGCTTGCAGAACGCCTCGAACTTCCCCAGGTATTCCGTCCGCAGCCGAACCGGGTCCACGAGCATTCGGTGGGGGTCGGCCTCCAGGTCCTGGAATTGCGTCAGCCGGCGGAACGGGAACTCGATCTCCTCCGGGGCCAGGACGTGGAACAGGATCACCTCGTGCTTGCGGTGGCGGAAGTGCCTCAGGGCGAGCAGCAGCCGGTCGGCGTCGTCGAAGCAGTCCGACAGGATGATGACCATGCCGCGGCGGCGGAGGTGGTGGGCGGCCAACTCGTGCCAGAGCGGCGACAGCGCCGTCTCGCCGCCAGGGCGGGTGTGCTCCAGCGTCTGGAGCAGGCGGAGCAGGTGCTTGGCGTTGGCCCGCGGCGGGATCAGGTGGCGGACGCGGGTGTCGTGCGTCAGCAGGCCGACGGCGTCGAGCTGGTGCAGCATCAGGTACGCCAGGCAGGCGGCGACGTGGCGGGCGTAGTCGAACTTGCTCGTCGTCCGCCCGCGGTAGGCCATGCTGCCGCTGGCGTCCACGAGCAGGAACGCCTTGAGGTTCGTCTCCTCCTCGTATTCCTTGATGTAGTACCGCTCGGTCTTGGCCAGGACCCGCCAGTCGAGGTGGCGGATCTCGTCGCCGGGGTAGTACTGGCGGTGCTCAGCGAACTCGACCGAGTAACCCTTGTACGGGCTCTTGTGGACGCCGGTCAGGAACCCCTCGACGGTGTCGCGGGCGACCAGCGCGAGGCCGCCATAGCGCGAGAGGGCCGTGGGGTCGATGGGGGAAGGCATACGTTGCGCTCAGAATGAGGAACGACGAAATACCCAATGCCGAAGGAATTGTTCGTCACTGGGTATTTCGTGATTCGTCATTTCGTTAGGCCCTCCGCGCCCGGGCCGCCGCCTCCTTCTGCGGCAGCGGGATCGTCTGCAACAGCCGGGTGACCACCATGTCCGTCGTCACCCCGTCGGCGTCGGCGTTGAACGTCGTCACCAGCCGGTGCCGCAGGACCGGGTGGGCCACCTCCCGGATGTCCTCGGTCGTCACGTGCAGCCGGCCGTGCAGGATCGCCCGCGCCTTGCCGCCCAGGATCAGGTACTGGCTGGCCCGCGGCCCGGCACCCCAAGCCAGCAGGTCCGGGATGAACTTCGGCGCGTCGGGCTCCTTCGGCCGGGTGGCCCGTACCAGGTCCACGGCGTACGCGAAGACGTGGTCGGCCACCACAACCTGCCGCACCAGGTCCTGCAGCTTGAGGATCGCCGCCGCGTCGAAGAGCGGCTGCAACTCCGGCCGGGCCGTGCTGGTGGTCCGCTGCATGATCGCCAGCTCCTCGGTCCGCGACGGGTAGCCGACGACGATGTTGAACATGAACCGGTCGAGTTGGGCCTCGGGGAGCGGGTAGGTCCCCTCTTGCTCGATCGGGTTCTGCGTCGCCAGCACGAAGAACGGCTCTGGCAGCCGATACGTCTGTCCGGCGGCCGTGACGTGGTGCTCCTGCATCGCCTCCAGCAGCGCGGCCTGCGTCTTCGGCGGGGTGCGGTTGATCTCGTCGGCCAGGATCATGTTGGCGAACACGGGGCCGGGCAGGAAGACGAACCGCCGCCGGCCGGTCTCGGGATCGTCCTGGAGGATGTCGGTACCGGTGATGTCGGCCGGCATCAGGTCCGGGGTAAACTGGATGCGCTTGAACGACAGGTTCAGCACCTGCGACACCGTGCTGACCAGGAGCGTCTTCGCCAGCCCGGGGACGCCGACGAGCAGGCAGTGGCCGCGGCTGAACAGGCTCATCAGCACCTGCTCGACGACCTGCTGCTGGCCGACGATCACCTTGCCGATTTCGTCGGTCAGCTGTTCGTAGGCGGCGGCCAGGTCGCGGACGGCCTGGGCCTCGGCCGGGATCGGCGGCGGGGTCATCGGCGGACAACTCCGGTCGGGGCACGAAGGGGGCTTTCCCATTCTAACGGGACCGATCGTGCGAGCAACAACCCCGGACCGCCCGTGTGAAATCTCGACGGCACAGGAACTTTCGCCACCCGCCCACCGTCGGACATGTTAGAATGAACATCGACCGAGCGTGCCGCGCTTGACAGCCCGCGTCGGATGACGCAAGACTAGGTTGGCTCCCACCTTACCGCGATCGAGCGAGTTGCCAGTCAGCGGACCGCGTCCAGCGAGGGGGTGAGACGATGTGGAGTGAGTTCGCCATGCCCAGCCGCCGGCACTTCCTCAAGCACATCGCCGGGCTGTCGGCCCTGGCCCTGCCGGGCATGAGCTTCGTGCAGTCGCTGCGGGCCGCCGCCACCGAGCTGAAGAAGAAGCACAAGAGCCTCATCATCCTGTGGATGGGCGGCGGGCCGAGCACGATCGACCTGTGGGACCTGAAGCCCGACTCGCCCAACGCCGGCCAGTTCAAGCCTGCCAAGACGGCGGTTTCCGGCATTGAAATCTGCGAGCACCTGCCGTCGGTCGCCAGGCAGATGAAGCACCTGGCCCTCGTCCGGTCGCTGGAGACGACCGAGGGCGATCACATGCGCGGCACGGTGCTCATGAACACCGGCCGGTCGCCCAACCCGCTGACGCAGTACCCGCACATCGGGTCGGTGGCGGCCCAGCAGCTGGCGCCGAAGGACATGGCCCTGCCGGCGTTCGTCTCGGTCGGCGGCACGGCCGGGCGGATCGGCCCCGGCTTCCTCGGCATGACCTATGCCCCGTTCACCGTCCAGAACCCCGGCCAGCCCCCGGAGAACATGGCGGTGGCCAAGGATGTGAACATCGCTCGCCGCGCGGACATGTTCAAGGCGCTGGAGGGCGAATTCGTCAGGACGCACGGCAAGGTCGGCGAGGCGGCCAAGAACCACGCGGACATCTACGACAAGGCGTTCAGCCTCGTGGCCGGGCCGGCCAGCCAGGCGTTCAAGCTCGACAACAAGCCGGGCGACATGGAGCGGTACGGGAACAACAACTTCGGCAAGGGCTGCCTGCTGGCAAAGAAGCTGACCGAGAACGGGACCGTCTGCGTCGAGGTGGACTTGGGTAACTGGGACAACCACCAGAACGTCTTTCCCGCCCTGCACACCACCCAAGGGACCGGGCGGGCCGACATCCTCGACCGGGGGATGGCCGCGCTGGTCGAAGACCTGGTCAAAGAGGGCCGGTGGCAGGACACGGTGGTGGTGTGGATGGGCGAGTTCGGCCGGACGCCGCGGATCAACCAGAACGCCGGCCGGGACCACTGGGCCCGGTGCTGGTCGGTCGTCCTCGGCGGCGGGGCGATCAAGGGCGGCCAAGTCTACGGCTCGACCGACAAGGACGGCACGGCCGTCAAGGACAACCCGGTGAAGGTCGGGGAGCTGTTCGCCACCGTTTACAAGGCGCTGGGCATCGACCCGAACACGCAGGTGCGGGACAACCTGAGCCGGCCGCTGGCCATCGCCGGCGAAAACGTGAAACCCGTCGCCGCCCTGGTCGGGTAACAAGGTTGTCGGCGTCGCCATTCTCACCGTCGTCCCCGGGGGTGCTTCGGCACCCCCGGGTCGTTTTCCCCCGCTCCCCGCAGGCTCGCGGCTAAGCGGCCTGACCGTCCACGAACCGCCGGCACGGCGGCAGCGCGTCGAGAAAGTACCGGCCGTATGGCTTCGTCAACACCCGCGGGTCGAACAGCACGACCATGCCACGGTCGGTCCGCGTGCGGATCAGCCGGCCGAACCCCTGCTTTAACTTGATCACCGCCTGCGGCACCTGGTAGTCGTGGAACGGGTTGCCGCCGGCCGCCTGGATCGCCTCCAGCCGGGCCTCGGTCAGCGGCCGGTCCGCGACGGCGAACGGCAGCTTGGTGATGAGCACGTTCGACAGGGCCTCGCCCTTGACGTCCACGCCCTGCCAGAACGTGTCCACGCCGAACAGCACCGCGTTGTCCGTGGTGCGGAACTTCTCCAGTAGCCGTGACGGGGCCAGCCCCTCCCCCTGGCACAACAGTGTTAACCCCTGGTAGGCGAGCTTGCCCCGCAGCTCCTGGGCCGCACGCTGCAGGAACTGGTAGCTGGTGAACAGCACGAACGCCCGGCCGCGGGTCCGGCCCACGTACTCGGGGATCTTCGCCAGCACGGCGTCTTCGAACGCTCGCGGCATGGCCGACGGGTCCGGCATCTGGCGGAACAGGTGTAGCTCGGCCTGGGTGGCGAAGTCGAACGGGCTGCCGTGTTGTTCGGTTTCGCAGCCCTCCAACCCCAGTCGCCGCTGCGCGTGCCGGAAGCCCGCCGACCCGCCGGCGCTGAGGGTGGCGCTGGTCAGGATGACCGTCGGCACCTTGTCGTAAAGCTGCTCCCGCAAGGCCGGGCCGACCTCGACCGGGGCGCTCGCCAGGGCCAGCCGCTGCGTCCGCTCGCCGCGGGTTTCCAGCCAATACACCTGGCCGTCGAGTGACTGGTCGAGCCATTGCCGGACTGACAGGGCCACGGCGGCGCAGCGGTCCGCCACGGCGGTTAGCTCGATCTTCTCCTCGTCGGACTTCATCGCCTGGGCGAGCCGGTTCAGCTCGGACGCCATCTTGATGAACTCTTCGGAGAGGGGATCATTGACGACGTGCGGCTGGCGCACCCGGCCCGCGCCGCGGGCCTGCTGGTCGCGCCACGCCGCCAGGTGGGCGAAGAACCGCGCCGCCGCCTGCCGCACCGCCTCCCACTGGTGCATCGACCGCTCGTCCCCGCGGAGGGCCAGCAACCCCTTGCCGGTCCGCGGCACCCAGAGCTTGTTCAGCAGGTAGTCGACCGTCCCCTGCCCGACCTGGATGCCCAGGTGGTCGGCGGCGACGTCTTCGAGCGTGTGCGCCTCGTCGAAGACGACGACCTGGTATTCGGGCAGCAACCCGGCGCCGGCCCGCCGCAGGGCGAGGTCGCTGAAGAACAGGGCGTGGTTGACGACCAGCAGCTGCGCCCCGAACATCGCCTTGCGGGCCTTGAAGTAGAAGCAGCGGTCGTAGTCGGCGCATTTGCGGCCGAGGCAGTTGCCACTGTCGCTCTCGACCAGGTCCCACACGGCCGGGGACGGGGTGAACGTCAGATCGCTGCGGGTGCCGTCGGTCGTCTGCCGGGCCCAGCGGCCGATCTGGAGCAACTGGTCCGGTCCATCCCGGTCGCCGAGGAGCGATCCGGCCCGCTGCTGGGCGACCCGCAGCCGCCGCAGACTCACGTAGTTGCCCCGGCCTTTGACCAGAACGGCCCGGAAGTCGGGCAGCACCTGCCGCAAGAACGGCAGGTCCTTGCGGATGAGCTGTTCCTGCAGTCCGATCGTGTGCGTGGAGACGACGACGCGGCAATCCCGATCGGCGAGGGCCGCCTGAATGGCGGGAACGAGGTAGGCGAAGCTCTTGCCGACGCCGGTGCCGGCCTCGACCATCAGGTGCCGCCGGCCGGCGATGGCGCGCTCGACCGCCGCGGCCATGGCGAGCTGCTGCGGCCGGGACTCGAACTGTCGCAGATGACGGGCGATCGCCCCGTCCGGGCCCAGAATGCCGTCGACGGACATGCCGCCATTGTAATTCCCAAACTCCAAACCCCAAATTCCAACCCGGACCGGTTGGGATTTGGGGTTTGGAGTTTGGGATTTCTGGTCTTACCAGTACCGCACCATCCACCAGTCGCGCTTGGTGGCCGTCCGGCCGTACCACCAGTGCCCGTCCTCCCACTCCAGCTTGATCGCCCGGTAGCCGAGCGGCACCTTCGGGAACGGGTACATCGGCCCGATGTACGGGAACGCCGAGTACGGGTACTCGTTCGGGTAGGCCACGCGCGAGTAGTTGTTGTACGGGGAGTAGGTCGGCCAGGCGTACGGCGGCATGACCGGCGGGTTCAGGTCCACGCGGGCGGCCATGCCGCCCGGCCCGTTCAGCGGCACCGGGTCGATGGCCATGCCCACCGCCGGGCCGCCAGCGACGACCGGGGCCGGAGCCTGCAACATGCCCGGCGCGCCCGGCAGGGCGCCGTTCACCTGGGCGACGGGGGTGTCGGCGAGGGGCGGTTCCTGGGCGACGCCGAGGGCGGAGACGAACAGGCCGGCGGCGGCGGCGAGGCGGAAGGGGAGACGGACGGTCACGGCATCCTCCTGATGGTTCGGGCGCGGGGACCCGGGCGCCGGGTCGGCCTTGCGTTGCCGAACCATTCCCCACCCGCTACCGTCCGTCAACCGGGCGGGCGTAGGATTGCGTGACACCACGCGGGAGGCTACCGGAACGACCCGTGCGGCCGGCGGACTTTCACCGGGCGGCACGATACGCGCCGCCCGCAGGGTGCCCGCCGCTTGACACCCGCGGCCGTTGACAGCCCGCGCCGATCGGCCTATCATGCCGACTGACCGGACGACGAATGCGCCCGTAGCTCAACTGGATAGAGCATCGGTCTACGGAACCGAAGGTTGC
>DASXAN010001498.1:0-2001 GCA_036406755.1 Gemmataceae bacterium | reverse complement strand
CGCCCGACCCGCTCCGGCGGAACGGTCCGTCTCGTTCCGCCGCAAATCCTCTTCGCCCCCGGCCGCGGCCCGGCCGTACCATTTCGCTATCTCCCCACGACCGCCGGTGTAGCCTGAGGTGAATCGGGGGCCGCCGCGCGCGGGTGGCCCCGCCCGTCGTCATGTTCATCATCCGCCGGGCCGGTTGGTCACACTTTCCTGGGGAGGACAGTTATGGCCCGTAGCAAGCGTCCGTCCGCGTTCACGCTCATCGAGTTGTTGGTGGTGATCGCCATCATCGCCATCCTCATCGGCCTGCTCCTGCCCGCCGTGCAGAAGGTCCGCGAGGCAGCCGCCCGGTCGAGCTGCCAGAACAACCTCAAGCAGATCGGCCTGGCCGCCCACAACTACGCCAGCGCCAACCGCGACCTGCTCCCGCCCGGCTACCTGGGCACCTACCCGAACCTGGCCCAGACGCTGACGGCCACCCCAGGCCAGGGCCAGGGCCAGTGGGTCGGTGTCATGGTCTACCTGCTGCCGTACATGGAGCAGAGCAGCGTCTTCTCGCTGATGATGAGCGGCGTCCCCCAGAACTACCTGAAGCCCGACTACCTGGGCGACCCGTGGTACACCCTGACCAGCACGTTCAACGCCAGCACGGCCAAGATCAAGAACTTTCTGTGCCCGTCCGACAGCCCGGACGCGTCGACCGGCGTGATCGGCGTGTTCCACCTGAGCGAAACCGACGCCCAGTACTTCCAGTGGGTCACGTTCACCGGGCCGCCGGCGTCGGTCGCCGCCATCGGCCGGAGCAACTACGCCGGCATGGCCGGGTACGGCGGCAACCGGCCGGACGCCACGTCGAAGAAGTTCATCGGCATGTTCACCAACCGCACCCAGGTGTCCATCGCGGCCGTGCCGGACGGGACGGCCTACTCGGTCATGTTCGGCGAGTCCCTCGGGTGCAAGAAGCTCGAACCGCGGACCGAGGCGCTGAGCTGGATGGGCGTCGGCGTGCTGTCGTCCAACTGGGGGCTGGACGAGAACGGCGGCCAGTACATCACCCAGGCCGGCGAGACCATGTTCAGCAGCTCGCACTCCGGCGTCGTCCTGTTCTCGTTCGGCGACGGGTCGGTCCGGGGGGTCAACAAGTCGTCCGCCACCAACGACCCGGGGTACTCGCTGTACGTGTACACCGGCGGCTATAAGGACGGCCAGAACGTCGATTTCTCCGTCCTGGGCCAGAACTGAGCGACCCGCACACCCGAGGGACCCCATGCGCCGCTTCATCATTGCCCCGTTACTGCTCGCCGCCGGACTGGCACTGCTGCCGGCGGGCTGTTCCAACTCCACCAAGGCCACGGCCCCGGTGATGGACGCGCCCAAGCCGACGCAGATGGAGATGAACACCGGCAAGGGCCCGAACTCCGTCGGCCGGAACCCCCGCACGGTCCAGTGACCGGCCCGTGTTCAGACCCTCGGCCCCGCCCCGCGCTTGGCGACCCTCCCCGTCGCCGGCCGGGGCGGCGGCGTTTCTGCACGTCCCCACGTCCCGCATTCTCCTTGCGACCGCCCCCGGCCGGCGGGTAGGCTACACGCAGCCCACTGGATGCGGGGGCTGTACGTGCCGCTGGTCGTGGTGATCGCCGGGCCGAACGGGGCTGGGAAATCGACCGCCGCTCCGGCCCTGCTCCGCGACGCGCTCGGCCTGACGACGTTCGTCAACGCCGACGAGATCGCCCGCGGCCTGTCCGGGTTTGCCGCCCGAGCGGGCGGCCGTGGCGGCCGGCCGGATCATGCTGGCGCGTATCCATGAATTGGCCCGGATCGGGGCAGATTTCGCGTTCGAGACGACGCTGGCGAGCCGGCATTTCGCGCAGCTCATCGTGGACTGGAAGCAGGCTGGATACCAGTTCCATTTGGTATTTCTGTCGCTGCCGAGTGCCGAGATGGCGATCCATCGCGTCCGGGATCGGGTCCGGCGGGGCGGACATCACGTCCCGGATGACCGCGTGCGGAGTC
>DASXAN010001497.1:0-8718 GCA_036406755.1 Gemmataceae bacterium | reverse complement strand
CTCGATCTCCGGGGCCGTCTTGCCGACCGACAGGTGGCGGATGTCGAACAGCTCGTTCTCCGCGGCAAAGCCGAGCCGCTGGTCGAGTCGCCAGCCGAGCCGCTTGACGTCGGCGAACTCCCGGGCCGTGCGCTCGAAGAGCCGCTCCGCTTCGTCGAGGTCGTGCCGGGTGTTCGCACCGCCGCGGTCCGCTCGCGCTTTCAACACCCGCGCCAGGCTGAAGCAGGCGTTGCCCCGAACGTCGTGGTGCGGGTTCTTCTCGAGGATGATGCGCAGGGCCCGGTCATCGTCCGGCATCGTGTAGACAAGCGTCGGGCAGATGGGCGCGAGGCGGTCACTCGTGATGTGGTCCTTCAGGATAAGGTCGAGCGCCTTCTGCTTTTCCGGCCCCGGTCCGGTGATCTGGAACGCCAGGACCAGGGCGGCGGCGGTCGCCGGGTCGGCCGGGGCGGTTTCGGCGACCGCGATCATCTTCCGCGCGATCGCCGCCCGCCGATCCAGGCTGGCGTCAGTCGCCTTCGTCCGCTCTTCGTCCGTCTTGGCGGCTTTGTATTCCTCGTCAAACCGCTGGTCGGACGCTTTCAGTTCCTCGATCAGCGCCTTGAAGCGGTCCCCGGGGGATGTGGGGCCGTCGGCCCGGGTGACAGGTACGGCGGCCACGAGGGCGATCGGACCGAGCCAACGGAACGCGCGGTACATTTGGTGATGCTCTGCGTCCTGGGCTATTTCTCGACCACAGCGATCTGCCCCGCGTCCTCGACGACGATCTGCGGCTTCTCGCGGTACAGCGTCACCGGCCCGGTCACCCGCACCGCCTTGCCGCGGTAGTACGCCGCCGGGTCGGCCACGCCGGCCGCCTTCAGAGCGTCGCCGACCTTCCGCACGTCCAGCACGACCGTGAAGTTGTCCACGTCCTGGAAGTTGGCCGAGTTCAGGAACACCCGGCTGCCGTCCCGGGCCTTGCCCGTCGCCCTCACCGTCATCTCCAGCGTCACCGTCTCGTTGACCTTCTTCGCCGCCTCCGCCGGCGTCACCGCACGCGGCGTCGTCGCCGGCTTCGCCGCGGCCGGGGCCGTTTCACCGCTGCCGGTGGTTGCCGCGATCGCGGCGTTCGGCCGGAGCAGCGTCAGGTCGAACTTCTGCTGGATCGCCACGTCGCCGTCGGCGTCGCGGACTTGCAGCGACACCCGCGGCGGCGTGCGGTCCCAGTCGATCGCCACCAGGCCGAAGTTGTCGCCGGCCGTCATCGTGGCGACGCGGTGCGTGTTCTTCTCCGCCGGCCGCCACCGCTTCGCCGCCATGTTCAGCCCGCTGGAGGTCAGGTCGAACAGCGGGTAACCCAGGCCGGCGTCGGTCGCGGACAGCTCGCCCAGCAGGCGATCGCCGCTCAGAAATACGACGCCGTTCGCCTTCGTGTCGCGGAGCAGCCGGAACAGCCGGTCCCGCTCGCGGGGGAAGTTCATCCACTTCTCGAATTGGTGGTCCTCGGCGACGACCTGGATGCTGGAGCCGATCAGACGCAGGTCGGCCGGCGCGGCGAGCTGCTTCTCCAGCCACGCCCATTGCTCCTCGCCGAGGATGGTGGCACCCGGGTCGGTGTTCGGGGCGTACCCGTCCGGGCCGTGCTTGAGCGGGCTGCGGAAATAGCGGGTGTCGAGCAGGATCACCTGCACCCGCTTGCCCTCCGGGCCGAACAGCCAGGAGCCGTACACCCCCGGCCGCTTGCGGCGGGTCGAGTCGGCCGGCTCGCGGAAGAAGTCGAGGAACACGGCCTTGGACGCGTTCTTGGCCGGGAAGTCGGCCCCGCCGTCGTGGACGCCGTAGTCGTGGTCGTCCCAGGTGGCGAGCACCGGGCAGGTGGCCAGCAGCTTTTGGTAGCCGGGGACGGCCGCGAGCTGGGCGTACTTGGCCTTGAGCACTTCGGGGTTGTCGGTGTCGCCGTAGATGCAGTCGCCGAGGAACAGAAACAGGTCGGGCTTCGCCGCCACGACGGCGTCCCAGATCGGCTGCGGCTTCTCCTGGCTGGCGGAGGAGCCGAAGGCGATGCGGGCCAACGGCGCGGCGGAGTCGGCGGCCGGCGAGCGGGGTTGCGTGAGCGCCCCGATGATGGCAAGCAGAACGAGCGGGCGGGCGAAGCGCATGACACGTCTCCGGCGGCCGGGCGGGTGACAGGCACTGTTGTTATAGGGGTTTGCGACGCTTCGCAGAAGCGTTCTGACCCTTCCGTGACGCCCGCGGCGCGGGCTGCGACACCTGTGTAGGCAACGGAAGCAAAGCGGGCTGCGCCCCCAGGGGAGAAACGCGCGCGGGGAGCTGAATCCTGCAAAATCGTCGCAAATCGCCCATCTTGCCAAGTGCCCTAACCGGGCCGGTCGGCGAGGGCGGTCCGGACGGCGGCGGTCAGGTCGGCCGGGCGGTACGGCTTGGCGACGAACCCTCGCACCCCCGGCTCCTGCACGGCCCCGGCCGTGTCGCTGGCGAACCCGCTGGACAGCAGCACCCGCACCTGCGGGTCGATCCGGGCCAGCTGGCGGCACGCCTCCCGGCCGCCCAGCCGCGGCATCGACAGGTCCAGCACGACCAGGTCCACGTGCCCCAGCTCCCGCCGGTACACCTCGACCGCCTCCTGCCCGTCGGCCGCCAGCAGCACCCGGTAGCCCTGCTCCTCCAGGATCATCCGGCCGAGGGTGCGGATGAGCGGCTCATCGTCCACCAGCAGGACGGTGGTGAGTGCAGGGCCGGCCTGGGAGGGCGAGGCTCCTGCCGAGCCGCACGCTCCCGGCTCGGCAGGAGCCTCGCCCTCCCGGCCGGCCCGCGGCAGGTAGACGTCGAACCGGGTGCCGCGGCCGGGGATGCTGTCCACCTCGACCCACCCGCCGTGCTGGGTGACGATGCCGTGGACCAGGGCCAGCCCCAGGCCGGCCCCCTTGCCGATCTCCTTGGTGGTGAAGAACGGCTCGAAGATGCGGTCGCGGGCCTCCGGCGGGATGCCGTGGCCGGTGTCAGCCACCGTCAGCCGGACGAACGCCCCGGGGCGGGCGGCGGCCACCCGCCGGGCGTGGGCGGCGTCCACGTCGGCGTCGGCCGTCTCGACCGTCAGCGTCCCGCCGTCGGGCATGGCGTCCCGGGCGTTCAGGCACAGGTTCATGAGCACCTGGCTGACCTGCGTCAGGTCGGCCAGGGCCGGGCTGAGGTGCGGGGCCGGGCGGGCGTCGAGGACGATCCGCGGGTCGAGGGTGCGGCGGAGGATGGCGAGCGTCTCGCCGACGGAGGCGTTCAGGTCGGCCGGCTCGACCCGGACGGTCGCCCGGCGGGCGAACCCGAGCAGCTGGCGGGTGACCTCGGCCGCCCGCCAGGCGGCCTGGTCGGCGGCGGTGAGCAGGTCGCGGACCGGGTGGCCGTCCGGCAGCAGCGTCTGGGCCAGAGACAGGTTGCCGAGGACGGCGGTGAGCAGGTTGTTGAAGTCGTGGGCGACGCCGCCGGCCAGCTGGCCGACCGCCTCCAGCTTGCCGGCCTGGCGGAGCTGGTCCTCCAGCTGCCGGCGGGCGGTGATGTCGCGGCTGATGCCGATCAGCCCGGCCGGCCGGCCTCCGCCCGGGCCGGACAGCGACACGCGCAACGTCTCGAACAGGACGCGGCGGCCGTCCGGGGCGGGCAGCCACAGCTCCAGCCGCTCGGCCGGGCCGCCGGCCAGCACCCGGGCGTCGGCGGCGGCCAGGGCGGTCGCCGCGTCCGCCGGGAACAGCTCCCGGTCGGTCCGCCCGCCCACCTCCCCCTCCCGCAGCCGGAAGAAGGCGGCGAACGCGGCGTTGCACCCGCGGTAGACGCCGGCGTCGTCCTTGCGGCTGATCAGGTCGGGGATGGAGTTGAGCACGGCCCGGGTCAGGCGGTGGTCCCGGGCCACCGCCTCCTCCGCCCGGCGGCGCTCGGTGATGTCGGTGGCGGTGACGATCACCCGGGACGGGTCCGGCCCGTTGTCCCACCGGGGCACGTGCAGGCGGACGATCAGGTCGGCCGGGGCCCCGTCCAGCCGGCGGACGCGGGACTCGTACTCGAAGTCGGCCCGGCCGTCCCAGAGGGCGACCAGCTCGTCGGCGAACCCGCCGCGGGTCTGGTCGGCCAGCAGCCGGGGCAGGCTGGCCATCAGCTCGTCCTTGTCGGCCGCCCCGGCCTGCTCGACGGCCGCCCGGTTCACGTCCCGCACCCGGATCAGCCCGGCCGCCCGGATCACCTCGTCCGGCCGGTCGGCCAGGTAGGCCCGCAGGTCGGCGACGCCGGCCGAGCGCAGCTCGGCCATCCACGCCCCGACGTCGGTGAAGTCCTCCTCCCAGATGGCGATCGGGGCGTGCTCGACCAGGTCGCGGTACCGGGCCTCGCCCTGCCGCAGGGCCTCGGCCGCCTCGAACGCCTCGGTCACGTCCCGGGCGGTGACGACCATGCCGGCGACGGCCCCGGCGGCGTCCCGCAGCGGGGCGGCGTTGCCGTGGATGACGGTCCGGGGCCCGTCCGGGCGGGCGCGGACCCGCACCACCCCGATGGTGCACTCGCCCCGCCCGAGGACGACGGCGTCGGCCCGCTCGGCCGGGGCGATCGGCCGGCCGTCCGGGTGGGTCCATTCGGCGGCGACGTCGGCCCACGCCCGGCCGACGAGCGGCTCGCCGGGAGTGCCGTAGGTTCGCCCGGCCGCCGGGTTCGCCAGGCGGATGCGGCCGTCGGGGCCGACGAACACGATCCCCTCGGCGGCCGCCTCCAGCACCTGGGTCAGCTCGGCCTGGCTGGCCCGCAGCTCCTCCTCGGCCCGTTTGCGGTCGGTGACGTCGGCCAGCACCCCGTCCAGCCGCCGGCGACCCTCTTCGACGGTGCCCCGCCCGCCGTCGCCGGCCCGGACGCTGTCCCGGATCCAGCGGACCGACCCGTCCGGGCGGACGATGCGGTACTCGCAGACGGCCTCCGGCCGGCCGACGAGCAGCTCCCGCTCCACCGCCGTGACCACCGGCCGGTCGTCCGGGTGGACGACGTCCAGCCACCGCACCCGGCCGGTCAGGAACTCGTCCGCCGGCCGGCCGGCGATCGCCTCCACCACCGGGGACAGGTAGCGGTAGGCGCACCGCCCGTCGTCGTCGAAGTCGGCGCTCCACAGGCAGTCGGTCACCGACGCCAGCACCCGCCGCCACTCGGCTTCCAGCTGGCGGACCTTGGCGAGCATGGCCCGCTGGTCCCGCACGTCCCGGGCGGTGACCAGGGCCAACGGCGGGGTACGCGCGGCCGGGGCACCCGCGGAGCGGGTCGGCGTCAGGTGCAGGCGGGTGACGGTCAGGCTGACCGGCACCCACTCCTGCCCGTCGCGGGTGCGGAGGAGGAACCCGTCCAGGCCGTGCAGGTGGCGGTCGGCGTGGTGCAGCGCGTGCCGCAGGCGGGCGGACCCGGCCTCGTGCTCGTGCCGGAAGAGGTGAGTGACCGCCATGCCCCGCAGCTCGTCGGCGGTGAATCCGCTCAGCCGGGCGGCGACCGGGTTGGCGGCGGCGCACTCGCCGGTGGCCGGGTCGACCAGAAAGAGGGCGTCGCCGGACTCCTCGAAGAGGGCCCGGGCCAGGTCGGCGCGGTCGGTCGGGGCAGGCGAGCGAAGCTCGGGCATGAAGGCGGTCCGCCGGTCACGCCGGGGGGAGCCCGCGCCGGTCCGGAGGCGGCGCGGGCGCGTCGGGCGCCCGGCCCCCGAACCGAGGGTGGGGCCGTCCATGCGCGGCTCTCTTAAGCAGCCCGCCGGGCGGCTGTCGAAAAAAAATCCGCGCGTGAAGGTACTAATTCGTAAGAACAGAATTGCGAGCGGTTTCCGCCACCGCCGGCGGGGGTTATTTTTTCACGTGAATATCACGCCGGCCGCTCAGCCGGTCACCTTGCGGACCGACTCGCCGACGCCCAGCCGCAGCGCCAGGTCGCGGAACTGGCGGGCGTAGTCCGGGCGGGTGTGGTGCAGGTGGGCGGCCTCGGAGATGAGCCGCAAATCCTGCCGCCGCGGGACGCCGGCGGCCCGGAGGATGCGGCGGAACGGCTTGAGGCGGCGGGCGTAGACGAGCAACTGCTTGTGCTCGTCGAACTGGACTTCCATCGGCGCGCCGGCGGCGACGACGGCCACGCCGGTGCAGCCGTCGTTGAGCAGCAGGTCCTCGAACTCGCACAGGTAGCTTTCCAGCACTGGCCGGTCGATGTGGGTCCGCCGCAGGTCGCGGTGGCGGTCGGCGGCGTGACCGTGGCTGGTTTCCAGGACCACGTCCACGACCTCGCCGAGCGGGTCGAGCAGTTGCAGGAACACGTCGAACAGGCGGTCGCGGCTGACGGCGGCGGCCAGGGCGGGGATGCGATAGCCGGGCCGGCCGCGGTAGGTGTCCAGGCGGTAGCCCTCGACCGGGGCGGTGGCGGGATCGGCGGCCGGGCGGACGGCGTCGGTCAGGCGGAGCGGGCGGTCGGCGGGGACGGGACGGGTGGGCACGAGGGGGAACCTCACGAACGAGGGGCGTTCGATCCGGCGACCCCATTGTAGCGTCCGGACAAGGGGGGGACGCAAGCCCGGCCGACGGCCGGCGACGGCCGGGGCGTTCGCCGGCTTGCGTGATTTACCCAACTTCCGGCCCGCGCCGGCCGTTCTGCCATTGGCGGGGCGGGGGGAGAAGTTATGATGGCGGCAGGAATTACCGCTTGCGGCGAAGTGGGGCGAGGGCTCGCCCGCAGAGCCGCAGGCGGCTCACGTCCCTCGGAGCCTTTCCCCATGCACCCGTCCCGTGGCCGCTCGGCCTGGTGTCTCGCCGCCCTCCTGCTCGCGCCCGCCGCCCTGCCGGCCCAACAGCCGCAGCCCGCCCCGCAACCGGCCGCGCCGAAGCGCCCCCTCGTCCAGGACGTGTGGGAGACGGCGTACCTGGACGGCTTCCGCGTCGGCTTCACGCACCTGACGGTCGAAGAACGCGCCACGCCCGCCGGCGGCAAAGTCTTGCACGCCGGCCGCGACCTGAGCCTGACCGTCCGCCGCGGCCCGGACATCGCCCGCATCCAGGCCGTCACCGGCACGGACGAGACGCCCGACGGCAAGGTCGTCGGCGTGTTCATGCGGCAGGGGCTGGCCGCCCAGGTGACGCAGGAGGTGATCGGCGTCGTCAAGGGCAACCAGCTCGAAGTGACCGCCCAGGGGAACCAGGGCAACTTCAAGAAGCTGGTGCCGTGGAACCCGGCGGTCATCGGCACGCTCGGCGAGCTGCGCATCCTGAAGGACAGGAAGCCCAAGCCCGGGGACAAGTTCGACTACCTGATCTACGAGCCGATCGTCAACGCCCTCGTCACCATCCGGGTCAAGGCGGAGGCCGAGGAGGCCGTCCCCCTCGGGCCGGACCGGCCGAAGTTGCTGCGACTGACGGCCGTGCCGGACGAGATCGGCGGGGTGCAGCTGCCCAGCCAGATCCTGTGGGTCGATGGGGCGTTCGAGGTCCGCCGGTCGGCGACGGCGATGCCCGGCCTGGGGTTCCTGGTGGTCGAGCGGTCCACGGCGGCGGAGGCCCAGCGGCCGCTCAACCCGAACCAGCTGCCCGACCTGATGCAGCGGCAGTCGATCCAGCTCGCCCAGCGGATCGCCTGGCCGCACGCGCAAAACCGCATCACCTACCACATCACCATGACCAACGACAAGGAGCCGGCCAAGACCTTCGCCCGGGATACCCGTCAGGAGGTCCGCAACGCGCAGGGCAACAGCTTCGACCTGGTGGTGACGGCGGTGCGGCAACCGCCGACCGTCACCACGACCGCGGCGGCCGACCCGGGCAAGGAGTTCACCGAGAACAACTACTTCCTCACCAGCGCCGACCGGTTGGTGAAGCAGCACGCGGCCGCCGCCGTCGGCGGCGAGACCGACCCGTGGAAGAAGGCGCTGCTGGTGGAGCGGTGGGTGCACCAGAACATGAAGGTGCAGAACTTCACCGAGGCAATGGCCCCGGCGTCGGAGGTGGCCCGGACGCTGACCGGCGACTGCACCGAATACTCCATGCTGGCGGCGGCCATGTGCAAGGCGGCCGGCGTGCCGGCGCGGACCGCCATCGGGCTGGTGTACGTGGACGACCCGCGGCAGCCGCTCTTGGGGTTCCACATGTGGACGGAGGTGTTCGTCCGCGGGGCGTGGGTGGGGATCGACGCGACGCTCGGCCAGGGGAGCATCGGCCCGGCCCACCTGAAGATCACCGACGCCAGCTGGCACGACACCCGGTCGATGACGCCGCTCTTGCCGCTGATGCGGGTGATGATCGGCCGGCCGACGGTGACGGTCGTGGAGGTCAAATGAGTCCCCGCCATTGAGCCCCCGGTCATTGACCGGGGGCTCAATGGCGCTCGCCCCGCTCGCGGCGAAACGGGGGCCGAATCCTGAGAAATTCGTGAAACCGGCCGTTTTTTTGGCGCTCCGCCCGCCCCGCCCGCCCATAATGAGGGCGGACCCCAGCGCTGCCCCCGTCCGACCGCCCACCCCGGATCGGCCCGAGGACCGTCGATGAGTCAACGGGAACGGCCAGCCTCGCGCGGCCCCACTGCCGCGCCCCGGCCCGGTGACCCGCCGGGCGTGGCGGTCCGTTCGCCGTCGTGGGACGACCTCTTCGCCCTGCTGCCGCCCGGCCAGCGCGACCGCCTGCTCACCCTCGCCGCCGACGGCGGCACCCTGGACGCCGGACAGGTCCCCGAGCCGCCGGC
>DASXAN010001496.1:0-3995 GCA_036406755.1 Gemmataceae bacterium | reverse complement strand
GCCTTCAGCCACGTCACGTACTCCGGCATGACCGCGGCCGGGTCGCGGGGGTTCTCGCGGCAGGCGGCCCACGCGGCCGGCTGCGTCTGCCACCACCGGAGGGTGTCCGGGTGGCCGGCCGCGCCGGGCAGCTCCGCCAGGTTGGCCGTGAACGTGGCGACCAGCGTCTTGTCCGGGCGGAACGCGGCCGAGGCGAACGACAGCATCGAGTGCGGCCCGGGAATGGGGCCGTCCGTCTCGACGTCGGTACTAACATAAATCTCGGACATCGGTTGATTGTACCGCCGGCGACCATGCGGGGCGGTCGCTCGCACAGCCGCCAGCGGCCCGACGCGCCGTTGGCCCGTGATTTGCTCCCTGGCGGTGTCCGCCGAGCGCTCGGCGCCGAGAAGGAGTAGGACGCATGGCCCACACTACCGCCGCCCACCCGCGGACTCGGCTGCTGACCACGTTCGCCGGGGCGGCCCTCGGCGTCCTCGTCGTCGCCGTCCTCTACTTCGCCCAGACCATCTTCATCCCCCTCGCCCTGGCCGTGTTCCTCACCTTCCTCATGGCCCCGGTCGTGGACCGGCTGGAGCGGTGGGTCGGCCGGGCGGTGGCCGTCATCGCCTCCGTCGTGCTGGCCACCGCCCTGCTCGTCGGCGTCGGGTGGATGGTCACCCACCAGGTGACCGGCCTGGTCCGGACGCTCGAAGAGCCGGAGTACGCCGGCAACATCGCGGCCAAGGTGCGGAACGTCAAGGCGTGGTTCCAGGCCGGGGTCGTGGAGGAGCTGAAGCAGTTCACGCAGAAGGTGCAGGGCCACGCCCAGCAGGTGCGGGAGGATGTCCCGAACAAGGCTGAGCGGCCGCCGGCCGAGGGGCCGCCGGCCCCGCCGCCGGCCGCTGCCCAACCCGCCCGCCCGGCCACGACCGGCGAGCCGACCGCCCTGCTCAGCGAGGTGACCGGGACGCTCGGCCGGGCCGCGGAGGTGCTGGCCCAGGCCGCCCTGGTGGCGGTGCTGGTCGTGTTCATGCTCCTGCGGCGGGAGGACCTGCGGAACCGGGTGATCCGGCTGATCGGCCACGGCCGGCTGACCGTCACCACCATGGCCATCGACGACGCCGCCAGCCGGGTCAGCCGGTTCCTGTTCACCCAGCTGGTCATCAACGCCTCCTACGGGCTGGTGTTCGCCGCCGGGCTGTGGCTCTTGGGCGTGCCGTACGCCTTCCTGTGGGGCTTCCTGGCGGCCGTCATGCGGTACGTCCCGTACGTCGGCATCTGGCTGGCCGTCCTGCCGCCGATCGCCCTGAGCCTGGCAGTCAGCCCCGGGTGGGCCCTGCCGCTGTGGGTGGTCGCCCTGGTGGCCGTGCTCGAGGTCGTGGCCGCCAACGTCGTCGAGCCGGTCATGTTCGGCCAGTCGATCGGCGTGTCGGAGGTGGCGCTGTTGGTGTCGGCGGCGTTCTGGGCGTGGCTGTGGGGGCCGATCGGCCTGGTCCTGTCCGCCCCGCTGACCGTCTGCCTGGTCGTCCTCGGCCGGTACGTCCCGCAGTTGGAGTTCTTCGACGTGATCCTCGGGGACGCCCCGGCCCTGCCGGCCCGGCTGGTGTTCTACCAGCGGCTGCTGGCCCGGGACCAGGACGAGGCGGCGGCCGTGGTCGAGAAGTACACGCACACCGCCCCGCCGGAGCAGGCGTACGACGAGTTCCTGATCCCGGCCCTGGTGGCGGCCAAGCGGGACCGGGACACCCACGACCTGGCCGAGGCGGACGAGCGGTACATCGTCGGGGCCGTGGCGGAGACGGCCGAGGAGCTGGCCGTCGGCGACCTGGCCCCGGTGCCGCCGGCCGGGGCGACCGTCCCGGTCGGGCCGCGGCCGCCGGTGCTCGGGTGCCCGGCCCGGGACGACGCCGACGAGCTGGGCCTGCGGATGTTCGGCCACCTGCTCGACCCGGCCCGGTGGGACCTGGAGGTGCTGCCGGTGGCGGCCCTGGCGGCCGAGCTGCTCGACCGGGTGGCCGCGTCCCGGCCGGTGGTCGTGGTCGTCGCCGCCCTGCCGCCGGGCGGGCTGTCCCACACCCGCTACCTGTGCAAGCGGCTGCGGCAGCGGTTCCCGGAGCTGAAGGTCGCCGTCGGCCTGTGGGGGTGGGTGGGCGACTTGGGCCACGCCAAGGAGGTGCTCACCCCGGCCGGGGCCGACCACGTCGGCCAGACCCTGCTGGAAACCCGAGCCCAGCTGACGGAATGGCTGCCGGTGTTCGCGACGGCCGCCGCGGACGACCGGCCGAAGGCGAAAGACCGAGTCGGCAGCGGGGTGTGACGCGGAGGGCTGCCGATGGCCGGCTGGCCGGACGGGCTGCGGGACGCGTTCCCCGACTTGGCGGACCCGGCCGCGGCCGTCGGGGCGGTCGTGCGGCTGGCGGTCGCCGCCGGGCTGGGGGCGGTCGTCGGCTGGCAGCGGGAGCGGTGGCACAAGCCGGCCGGCGTCCGCACGCACATGCTGGTGGCCCTCGGGGCGGCGGCGTTCGTCGTCGGGGCCAGCCGGGCCGGGCTGGACCCGGCCTCCGTCAGCCGGGTCGTGCAGGGGCTGGTGGCCGGGGTCGGGTTCATCGGGGCCGGGGCGATCCTGCGGCGGGACGAGGGGCACGTGGCCGGGCTGACCACGGCCGCGTCCGTCTGGGTGGCGGCGGCGATCGGCACGGCGGCCGGCCTGGGCAGCGGGTGGGTGGCGGCCGGGACGGCCGTCCTGGCCCTGGTCATCCTCGGCCTGGGGTGGCTGGAGCGGCGGCCGGGGCCGCGGGCTGACGCCCCCGGCCCCGGCGAAGCCCGTCGTGATTAGAAGTCGCAGACGAGCTTGTCGGACACGTCGTGCCACGGGCCGACCTTCTTGTCCGACTGCTGCACCTTGACCCCAAACGAGATGGCCTTCCGCCGCACGAACGCCGGGGTGGTGACGATGTCGATGTCTCCCTCGTCGCTCAGCTCCCGCCCCTGCTTGCGGATCACGCTCACCCCGCTCTGGCCGCCGTTGATCTCGAAGAAGAACTGGAACCACGCGTCCGGGTGCGGCAGGTCGTCCGGGAAGACGTAGTGCACCTTGATCTTGATCTCGCCGGTCTGGTTGTCGCCGAACTTCTCGGCCACCAGGTCGGACAGCTCCACGTAGCTGTCCCCCGGCTGGGTGGCGACGCCCGCCGGGCGGCCGTTGCCGCACCCCAGCGGGGTCAGCCCGAGGGCGGCGGCGGCGAACGCGGCGAGCAGGGAGCGGCGAGACATGCGGGTCACGGCGTGGCCTCCGGCGCGGTTGAAGCCCCCGAATTGGCCCCGGTCCGGGGGCCGGTGCGGCGAGGCGCGGCGGGGGTCGGGTCCAGAACGGTGCGACAAAAGCACTCAACCTTAGCTTTTGGCGTGGCGGAGTCAAGCGGCCGGTGCGACTCTGACGGCCGTGACGGTTGGGCGGGCGGTGACAGGCGGCCGGGTGGCTGCTATGCTGACCTTTTTGGCGGGGGGACGGATGTACTGCCACTATTGCGGCCGGACGTCGGTCGGGTCCTGCCCGGCGTGCGGCCACCGGGTGTGTGCCGAGCACCGCCGGCCCTGGCTGTTCCTTTCGGTGTGCAAGAAGTGTTACGCCTCCATGTGGGTCGGGACGGCGTCGGCCGCGGCCCTGGCGGCCGGCGCCGCCGCCCTGTACCTGTACGCCGTCCGCGGCTGACCGGCCGTCAGGCGTAGTACGGCTGGTCCCACACGACCGTCCCGTCCCGCTTGCTCTGGTCGTTGGTGTCGACCGTCCCGTCGCCCGGCTTGACGTCCGACCCGGTGTCCTTCCGCGGGCCGATCGGGTCGCTGACCAGCCGCCCGGTCAGGGCGTAGTCCGCCGCCGGCAGCGGCGCGCCCGGCGGGGCCACCGCCGTGAACCGCACCACGTACGTCCCGGCCGGCAGGTAGACGTGGCCGGTGCTGGCCGGCACCCCGTTGTAGGACCGCAGCGTGAACAGGTCGTTGCCGGCCGCGTC
>DASXAN010001495.1:0-15714 GCA_036406755.1 Gemmataceae bacterium | reverse complement strand
CCGCTGGCCGACCACGGCCGGCTGGCTGGCAGCCGAGATCGTCAAGTCTACCTGTTGGTACAAATTGGCCTGCTCGATATATGGCAGGATGCGGGCGTGGACCGAGTATGGGATGCCGGGAAACGTCGTTCCGGACAGCTTCGTCGTCCACGACCCGTTTGGCGGCAGGCAGCCGTGGACATTCTCGTAGTTGTGGACGGCCAACCCCACCTGCTTGAGGTTGTTCTGGCACTTGGCCCGCGCCGCCGCCTCGCGGACCTTCTGCACCGCCGGCAACAAGAGGCCGATCAGGATGGCGATGATGGCGATCACCACCAGCAGCTCGATCAGCGTGAACGCGCGGCGGCGGGATCGCAGCATGGGCTGGACCTCCCGAAAATGGGATGGGGGTATCATACCAGCCGTGGGGCCGCCGGATCATGGCGCCGCCCCCGGAACAAGTGCAGAATTGTCGGAGGAGAGGACCGCGGTCGCCGTCAGATGGGACTGGCCGAAACGAGCGCGCGCGCCGCGCCGCGCCGCGCCGCGCCGCTGCTCGGGTCGGTCATCGGAATGGCTGAGGTGGAGTGGTGCCTACGGGCGATCATTGGTGTCGGCTCTCGGTCGGCTGGCGGCCGGCATGACCGGCACGATCTCATTTGCTACCGCGAAATCAGAAACTCCGCAATACCATCTTCGCTCTGGTTCCCAACCAGAGCCTGGGAACGCACCTGAGCGAAGCCCCGCGGCGCGGCCCCCGCGTTCCCACGACGGTTGGCCGTTAGCGTAACCGGCTTTTGACTTGATTTCAAAGGCGAAATCCGAGACGGCGCGATACCAGTGACGTGGAAAGACACCAGCCGACGAGCGGTGAGCGCCATACATCTGCTACACCATGCCGCGGCAGCATGGGCCGGCGGCAGCAACGGCACTCCCAACGGCGGAACACGTCCACGGCCCGACTATGCCCACGCCGCTGTGGTTCTCTCTGGCCCTCGAGGCCGATCGGTTGCTAGTCCAGGGGCGGCTGGACGACGCGGCCGCCCGGGCTGCGGCGTCGCTCGAATTGAACCCCGACAGCGCGGTTGCCCTTTACGCATTAGGAATGGTTGCCTGGCACCGGGGCAACCTTGAGGAAGGCATGGGGCATCTGCGGCGGGCGATCGCGCTGTGCCCGGACATGGCCGCCGCGCACAACGGCCTGGGGCTATGCCTGGCCCGGTCCGGCGACTACCCCGGGGCACTGCGGCAGTACGAGGTGGCCCTGATCCTCAAGCCGGACTACGCCCCAGCCCGGTTTAACCGGGCGCTGGAACTGCTCCGCCTCGGCCGATACGCGGAGGGGTGGGTCGAGTACGAGTGGCGGTGGGCGGCGGTGCAGGGCAACCCGCCCGACATCCCCCGCCCGAAGTGGGACGGCAGTCCGCTCAACGGCCGTGGGCTGCTCGTCCACACCGAGCAAGGGATCGGCGACGTACTGCTGTTCCTGCGGTTCCTGCCACGAGTCAAGCGGGGTCCGGGTGACCGGCTCGTGTTCGCCTGCCAGAAGGCGCTCCAACCGCTGCTCCGGCACGTCCCCTGGGTGGACGAATGGTTCCCGATTGACGCCCCGGCGGCCGTCCATTTCGATGTCGTCACCCCGATGGGGAGCTTGCCCGGCCTGTTCCGCATGGAGGAAGCGGACGTCCGGTGCCCCGCTGCGTACCTCCCCGCCGACCCGGCATTGGTGGAGGCGTGGCGGCCGCGGGTGGCGGCGTTGCCCGGGTTGAAGGTTGGCATCATTTGGCAGGGCAACCCGTCCTACCATGCGGATCGATTCCGGTCGATCCCGCTGGGGCAGTTCGCGCCGCTGGCGGCGGTCCCCGGCGTCACGCTGGTGAGCTTGCAGAAGGGGCCGGGCGAGGAGCAGATCGCGGCAAACCGGGGCGCGGTGCCGGTGGTCGTGTTCCCGGACCTGGACGCGGCCGCCCCGTTCGTGGACACGGCCGCAGTGATGCAGCACCTGGACCTGGTCATCACACCGGAGACGGCGATCGCCCACCTGGCCGGCGCGCTCGGCCGGCCGCTGTGGGTGGCGCTGGGGGTGGATTGTGACTGGCGGTGGGGGATCGGCCGGGCGGACTCGCCGTGGCACCCGACCGCCCGGCTGTTCCGCCAGCGGGCGCTCGGCGACTGGCCGGGCGTCATCACGGAGATGGCGGCCGCGCTCCGGGCACGCATTGGGTCGGAACAGGAACAGCGGACGTTGAGGATTGACAGCTAGGCGGATCCGAAACGCGGCGGCGATCGGATCACCGGTGGTTTGTTCTGTGGTGCGGCCGCGGTCCTGGCGGGCGGGCCGCCCCGGGCCGGTGGTTCCTGGTGGCGGCCGTCTGCCGGCGGCCGCCGGCGTCCCTCTGCGATAGGGGGGTGCCGCCGCCCCGGTGTGGTTCCCATGCCGGGGCGGCAACCTCTTCGACCGGCGGCGTGCTCTTCACCGCCAACGGTGCGGCGCGGCGTCACGTCCCCAGGCCGGCGGTCAGGTCGGTCGCAGCGGGTCGGCGGGGCGGTCCGGGGCGGCGACGGCGACCCCGAGCCGGCGGAGCAGGACGCCGGCGCACAGGTCCGACTCGGCCTGGGCCAGGTCGGTGAACCGGCCGGTCGCCGCGCCGCCCAGGAGGTCCCGGGCGGCGGCGTCGATCCGGTCCAGGTCGCGGTGGTACTGGCGGGCCTGCCGCAGCAGGGCGCTCAGTCGGAGGTAGGCGGGGTAGGTGATGGTGATCCTGGCGGGCATGACCGAACTGTAGCACATACCTGCTGTGGCGGACGAAGCCGTCACGCCCGGTGTATCCTCGTGGGCCGCGCCGCAAGGGCGCGGCCATCACCCCCTCCCAGCGGCTCACTTCGGGGCGACGGTTACGGACCCAATGACGGGTTACACGGCGTCGCCCGCCGCCGTTGTCTTGCGTATCCCGGCTGGCGGACCGGCCGCCGCGTTTCCCCTCCCCTGGGTGCCGGCGGCGGGACGGGACCTCATCCGATTGGGCGACGGGTGAGGTAAGTCCGCCGCCGGCACTGTTTCACCCGCCCCAGGGTACGGCGGCAGCGCAACTGCTCCGACGATGGGCGGCCGAGCGGCTGACCGTCCCGGCACTCCACTAGCCCGCCAATGGTCGGAAGTCGAGGACGGCGGGGGCTGTCCTGGCAGTTCCGCCGGGCCGTACTCATCTGTCTGGATTGAGGGACGTCAGGGTCGAGGCGCGCCCAAAGCGATGGGCTCGGCCAACTGTCAATCTCGGCTAACATCCTGTTAGCAGCGCGCCAAGCGCCGACTACAGTCATGCCGAAGGCGTCTCGCCCTGACAGCTCTCAAAACTTCTTTGGATTCAATGGGTTACAGTGACACTGCGGGGCGAACACCCTTGTGGCACTCGATTTGCGAATGTGAGCGAGTCTTGCAACGCCATCGTCCGCTGACTTGGGCCTGCGCGCCCTCTTCGACTGCGGCCGTGATGCCCGACGGGATCATCTCCCCACGCATCCGTGAGCACGGGGCTGGCACGGGCGAACGTCGAGCCCCGGTGTGGCATTCATCTTGAGAAGTGGACATGGCGGGACGTCTGATAAAGGAGTTGTCGGCATGAGCTGTGTCCCGGGCACCCCGCTGGCGCGAACGCCGGTGTGGGTTGCCGCCCTATCCCTCGCGGCCCTCGCCTTCGCGCCGGGGGCGGCAACGGCAGGCTTCTACACCTTCATCTCAGGATCAACGACCACCACCGGGTCCGGCTCGGCGGTGCCGGTGAACGTCCAGGCGGTGATTGCCACCAACGGGACGTCGGTCACGATCACCCTGACGAACCTGCAGACTGACATCCACACGGCCGGTCAGGCGATCAGCGGGTTCGAGATGCACACCACCCCACAGAACCTCAGCCCGGTCACGCTGAACAGCGTCGTCGGCCAGCTGGTGGATGTCAACGATTCGGGCCAGGGGACCTTGGCGGTGGTGACGGCCAGAAACCAGCAGAATGGCAACGTCACTTATGGACCCGGCGCCGCCAACACCACCTACAGCGGCGCGGTCGACGGCGTCAACATGACGCCGCTGGACGACGGCCGGTGGAGCGTGGTTGGCGAGAACCCGCCGGACCTGATCGCCCTGGGCAACAGTCAGCCCGACCACCTGGTCCTCGGCCCCGGCAGTGGCCCCAACGGCCTGTCATGGGGTAGCAACCTCCAGGACCAGTTCAGCCCGTACTTCTCCCAGAGCGTCACCCTGAACCTGACCGTCGGGACGCCCATCACCGACATCAGCAGCGCGACGTTCCGGTTCGGGACGTCAAGCGGGGAAGGCTCGGTCACGGTCACCCGCTACGACACCGCGGCGCCGGCGCCCCCGGCGCTCACCCTGCTGGGCACCGGCGCCGCCTTCGCCGGCCTGTTCGGCTGGCGCAGGCGGAAGGCCGCGTCCGCCTGAGCCCGGCGCGGCACCTGCAATCGCGCGCCGGCCGGGGTGGCGGCGTCTCATGCCCGCCCGTGCTACCGCGATCGCCAACGGCCCGGCGGGTTGACGACCCGCCGGGCCGTTGGCTTGCCCCGTGGCGGACGCGACCCAGGCCCGCGGTGCTCCCCTAACGGCGGCCGTCCCGGGCGGCCCCGCCGCGAGGCGGGGCACCTCGACCCCGGGGCGGTCCGCCCCTCCCTTGCGCCGGCGGCACGGCCGACACGCCTGATTGGGCGACAGGCGGGCCGGACCGACCGCCGGCGCCTTTGCCCATGAGCCGCCCAAATCCCTCCCGGCACCGGGGTACGGTCGCCCGGCACTCCGCCGCTTGACTCGCGGCCGACGGTGGGCGATGCTTGCGCAGCCCCGGAGCGCCGCGCGATGCAAACCGCCCCGACTCGACCCCCGTCGGCCGTCGCCAGCGGCCTGGCGGTCGCCTCCTTGTTCGGCGGCGGCGCCGCGGTCGCCGTCGCCATCCTGGCCGCACACGGGGCCTTCGCCGCTCGCGCCGCCGCGCCCGCGACCGCGCCGGCCACGGCCAAACCCGCGGGCGAACCCCGGCGGGTCGAGGTGGTCGGCTATGTCCAGAAGACGGACGCCGACGAGCACGGCAGACCGGTCATCTGGGTGACCTCCGAGCCGCCCGAGAAGCCGACCCGGTCCGCCGGCGGTCTCGCGGGCGGCTGGGCGGCCGCCACGGCGGTGCTCAACGCGCCCCGCACCCGGTGCGTCTTCGACAAGCCGCCGCCGATCCGGGCGGCGCAGGGCCAGCCCATCCGCATCTCCGGCATGCTGGCCGGCCGGTCACCGGCCCCGGGCGAGACGCCGGTGGTCGAGCACTGCGAGGTCACGGCCTACTGACCCGCGGCGGCCGACTGGTGCCGGACCAACCCGGTCATCACAAACATCGCCTGACAGAGCTCGGCGAACTCCGCGATGCCGGCGGCGGCCCGCCACGGGTAGAATGCCGCCGGGGGCGAGACGATGCGACAGCGCGGCCGCCGGGCGTGGGACTTGATCGGGTGCGGCGGCCTGATCTTGCTGATGCTGACCACGGAGATCGGCGTCGCCGTCCAGCATGGCCACGGTCCGCCTGACTTCACCTTCCTAGCGGCGGTCGGCCCATACGTCGCGCTCGGCATCATCCTGGTCGTCGCGGGCCTCTTCGGGCGGACGTGGCAAGCCCGCTGGCGGTCCCGCCGTTGACCGCGTTTCGTCGCCAGTTCCGGAGTTTCGGCGGGTGGCACGCCCTGAGTGTGCCAAGGGCGTGCCACCCAACCCCAACCGGCAGCACGGCCGCTGCCGCCGCCGGTCAGCCCTGGCCGCCGATGTCGGTCCAGGCGGCCCACCAGTCGCCGCAGTCGTCGGGGTCGGGCTGGGGAACATGGCCCACGTCGAGGCGGTCGAGGTCGACGTCGTCGGTCCGGTCGGTCATGACGTTGCCCTCCGGTGAGAGGTGCCACCCCGGAAGATGATCGGCCGCTCAAAAGGTGGATCGTCGCGGCGGGGCGGACGTGGTTAGGCCCCGTGGACACCGGCCCGGGGATAACCGGTACGGCCGCCCGGGTCAAGCCGGAGCGGTCGCCGCAGCCGGCCGGCCCACCGCCACCGGCACACCTTCGCCCGCACCGGTCACGTTCCGCCGACGACCACCTTGGCCGCCCCATCAGTCTGGGACATGGCCGAATGGCGCGCAGATCAGAGCAACCGATTACGGGCGGGCGGGATGGGCTGGGCAACGTGAAGACCTGCGGTCATGCTGGGTGGTCCTGACGGACACCCGCACGACCGGACGTCTTCGGCGGCGGAGCCGGGGCAGAAGGCCACCCTGCGGCCCCGCGGCCGGCCCCGGGCCACCGAGAACGGATGAATGTCCCTTTGCTTTTCCCTTTTGTTTTCCTTGCTGAGTTCAAGGGAACAAAAAAACCGCTCGGGGACTTGACCATAAACAGACAGGTCTGTATAGTTCGGGCATGGGACGCACCCGAGAAGCCTCTGAGGCCCGGCAACGCCTTCTGGAAACCGCCGACCGGCTGTTTTACCGGGACGGCATCCGGGCCGTCGGCATCGACCGGATCATCGCCGAGGCCGGCGTCGCCAAGATGAGCCTCTACAAGCACTTCCCGTCCAAGGACGACTTGATCCTGGCCGTCCTGAAGTACCGGGAAGAAAACGTACTGGCGTTCTTCCGCGCGGCGATGGGGCGGCACGGCAAGAAGGCGAAGAGCCCACTGCGGGCCTTCTTCGCAGCCCTGAAGGATTTTTTCGAGTCGCCCGGGTTCCGGGGCTGCCCATTCCAGAACGCCGCCGTCGAGCTCGCCGACCCCGCCCACCCCGGCACCGAGTTCGTCCGCGGGCACAAGCAGCGGTTCGGCGCGTTCCTGCGCGGGTTGGTCGAGGAGGCGGTGGGCAAGGCGGCGGCCAAGGTCGCCCCGGCCGTGGCCATTCTGGTGGAAGGCGCCCTCGTCACGGCCGTGATCCAGGGCACCCCGGCCGCCGCAGACGTGGCCCGGGATGCGGCCCTGAAACTGGTAGGCGACGAGAAGGGCGCGTAGCCCTCTCTTCTTTTCTTCATTTGGCAGACAGACCTGTCTGTCTTGGTCCTGCTCGGTCGCCGCAGGCTGCGTTGGCCGGGGCGGTCGGCAAATCGTGGAGGAGTCGGATCATGGTCCCGTACAAGGTCGCTCTGTTCGCTCGACTGGAAGCGAAGCCCGGCAAGGAGCACGAAGTCGCGAAGTTGTTGGACGCGGGGCTGGCGATGGCAAAGCAAGAGCCGACGACGCCCCTCTGGTTCGCCCTGCGGCTGGGGTCGAGGACGTTCGGCGTGTTCGACGCCTTCGCCGACGAACACGGGCGGCAGACGCATCTGAACGGTCCGATCGCCCAAGCGCTCATCGCGAAGGCGCCCGAGTTGTTTACCGGGCCCCCTGCCATCGAGCCTCTCGAAGTCCTGGGGGCAAAGCAGCCGGCGTAGCCCGGCCGTCATCACCGGCGAGGGGAGTGGAAAGAGGGGGCATTCATCGAACCGATGAATGCCCCTTGTCTTCTCCGGCCGAAAAACTCCGGCCGCGGCCAAATGCCGGCCGCCGGCCGGCGAATTACCGCCGAGGCGGTCTGCACCGACATCACCACACAACGGCGGGGGCGGCCATGAGTGACCAAGTGCTTGGACTGAGCGGCGACGAGTTCCTCGGACTGGTCGCGATCGTCGGGGCGTTCGCCTGCGGCCTGATCCTGGGCGCGCTGGCGCTCGGCCTGGGGTTCTACCACCACGCCCACCAGACCCGCCGGGCGGAGTCGCTGAACGCCCTCAAGCAGGACATGCTCACCCGGGGCATGACAGCCGACGACATCGTCATCGTCCTGGCCGCCGGCGTCCCCGACAAGCACGGCCGGATGCTCCGCCCGGCCGGCGTCGGCTAGGCCAGGCAGGAAACCGGGATCCTCAGGAATGATGGGACATTCATTTCCGTGCAAATGTGAAAAAATGAATGTTTCCTTCTCTTTTCTTCGCCATGTCGGGATAGCAAAGGGACATTCAAGACTTGCGGCGAGGCTGCTCGGAAACGACGAGGGCGGGGCCTGAGTCGGCCCCGCCCTCTCCGCTATCAAGCAATGTATTGAAGGTCCCGCCGAAGCTTCACGCCGGCCGGTCGGCCACGGCTCGCACTCACGAATTGCGCCCGAAGAGCCGCTTGATCAGGCCGCTGTCGCCGCGGCCGTTCGGCTCCGCGTCCGGCTCGGGGGCCGGCATCGGCGGCCGCGGCGGCGGGTCCGCCGGCGGGCCGCCGCGGTCGAGCACCGCCTGGTGCCGCCGCTGGAACTGCGCCAGCCGGTCCTTCAACGCCCCGTCGCCCCGCTGCAACTGCTCCAACTCGTGCCGCACTTCCCCGTGCAGCCGCTGCAGGTCCGTCCGCTGCCGGGCCAGCTCCGCCCGCTCCTTGGCCATCTGCACCTCCATCTCCCGCATCTGCCGCATCAGCGCCTCCTCGTCCTCCTTGAGTTGCTGCCGCTCCTGGTCCACCTCCCGCCGGTCCTTGCCCAACGCGCACCGCTCCTTCTCCAACTCGTCGGCCAGCTTGGCCAGCTCGTCCTCGCTCGGCGGCGGCGGCGGCGCGGCCGGGGCGTCCTGGATGTGCTGCTCCAGCTCCGCGATCTGCCCGGTCAGCAGCACCACCTGGTCGTCCTTCTCCTGCACCTGCCGCTCCAGGTCGGCGATCTGCGCCTTCAGCTCCTCGACCGCCTTGGCGTTCGCCTCCTCCTGGGTGCTGGCCTGCTCGAAGATCTGCTTCATCTCCTCGATGAGCTTGTGCATCTCCTCGTTTTCCGCCCGCAGCCGGGCGACGTCGTCGGCCGGGGCGTAGCCGCCGGCCAGCGGGGCGTAGGCCGGGGGCGGGGCGAACCCGGCCGGGGCTGGGGCGGCCGCCGCCGGGTAGCCGGCCTCCAGCCGGGCCATCTCGCGGCGTAACTCGTCGTCAGGCGTCCAGGGCATGGTCAATTCCAGATCGGCCGCCGGGTCGCGCGGCGCGTCAAGGGTCGGGGGTGACAAGGGCGGGAACGGCTCGGCCGCCAGCAGCCGGCGGCGAGACTCGTCGGGCGTGCGGGACGGGTCCGCCGTCACATTGAAGTTGGCCATCGGCCCGGCCTCGGGGGGAAGGGGTCCGCACAATCCTAGCGTAGCATTTGCGATGGGGCAAACGGCGGGGCCGATCGTGCCGCGGCCGCCGCGGGCAGCGGTTGTCGGGCGCTTGGGGCCGCGGCGGGAAAACGCAACGCCTGACGGGAATAAATGTTCCGCGCAAGTTCGACCGGGATCGGCGTTCCGCCGGGTGGCACGGTCGTGCCGCGGACGCCACCTGTGCCAGCGGCGGGCCTATCTAAGCGGTGCGGTCGCAGGCGTTTTGGCGAAATTGTGCTGGCAGATGGTGGCATCCTGTCTTTAGAATGGCGGATAAGGACGACCCGCACGGCGGGTGCCCCGGCCGTCACTTCCGCCCGAGCTATCGACCCTCCACGACTGGGCGCTCCGAGGCAGGGCATCTCCAGTTGCGTACGACGTTTCAGGGAGTCCGGACCATGACCAACCCCCGCAGGCCCTTCGCGGCCGGGGCAGCCCTGGCGCTGCTCGGCGCCGCCACCTGCTCGCTGGTGTGGGGCGATTCCGGCGGCAACGCGCCGCGGAAGCCGAACCCGCTGGCCGCTGCCATCCGCACGCCCCAGGACCTCGCCGCCCCCGCCGACGCCGGCGGGCGGTTCGCCAAGGAGCCGGTCGTCACCTACCAGACGCTGGCCGGCGAACTGCACTTCGCCCTCCAGCTGAAGCCGCAACTGCCCGCCTCCACCCCCCGCCCGCGGGACGTGGCCGTGGTCGTCGACACGTCCGCCAGCCAGGCCGGCCACCCGCTCCAGAACGCCCGCCTCATCCTCGAGGAGCTGGCCAAGTCCGCCCGGTCGGATGACCGGGTCAGCGTCTGGACGATCAACACCCCGGACGCGACCCGCAACCTGACCGCCGGGTTCCAGGCGCCGAAGTCGGCCAAGGTCGCCGAGGCGATCGACTTCCTGGCCCACAAGGAGTACCCGGCCGGCGCGGTGGACCTGAAGGACGGGCTGCGGAAGGTGCTCCGCGGGTTCGGCCCGCAATCGGCCCGCCAGCAGGCGGTCCTGTTCCTCGGCGACGGCGAGAGCTGCCTCAACCCGCTCTCCGACGCCGACCGGGCGGCCCTGGCGTCCGAGATGGCCAGCCGCGAGATCGCCTTCTTCCCGGTCCCGCTGGGCACGCGGCTGGACCCGGCCAACCTGCACGGGCTGGCCAGCGGCACCGGCGGGGCGGTCGTCCGCATGTTGGGGGAGGAGTCGGCGGCGAAGTTCCAGCCGAAGCTGACGGCCGCGCTGGACGCCCCGATCTTCTACCCGTCCAAGGCGACGTTCTCGGCCGAGGTGGCCGAGGCGCTGCCGACCCGGCTGCCGCCGCTCCGCGGCGACGCCGCCACCCTGGTCGCCGGCCTGCTCAAGCCGGGGGCGAAGGCGGTCGCGGTCACGGCCGAGGGCACGGTGGCCGGCCGCAAGCTGACGGTCACCGTCTCCGAGGCCATGCCGGCCCCGGCGGCGAGCAACTACTTCCTCGTGACGCTGGTCCACCAGTGGCAGAACGCGGACCGCACGGCCCCGGCCCTGGTCCGGGCCGACCGCAGCCTGGCGCTGGCCTACGAGCAGACCCGGCTGGCCCACGAGGAGCAGCTCACCCAGGCGCACTGGGCGCTGTCGCAGAACCAGCTCGACGCCGCCGGCAAGCTGTTCGAGGCGGCCCGCAAGCTCGACCCCCGCGACGCCGAGTCGCAGACCGGGCTGGCGCTGGTGGCCAAGTTGAAGGACGGGCAGATCACCCGCGACCAGCTCCGCGCCCAGCTGAGCGACCCGAAGCAGGTCGCGGTGCGGATCGAGAAGGGCGAGTCCGGCCGGCTGACGCCGGAGCAGATGGCGAAGCTGACGCAGCAGCCACCGCCGCCGCCCGTCGAGCCGCCGCCGGCCGGGGCCGTCCCGCCGCCGGCCGCGGGCGCCGTCCCGCCGCCGGCCGGGGCCGACCTGCTGGAGCTGGAGCACCGCCGCCGGCTGGTGCAGGAGCAGCAGGTGACGCAGGTGGTGGACGACACCATCGCCCGGGCCCGGCAGCTGATCGCGTCGGACCCGGACGCGGCCTACGACCTGCTCAAGCGGCAGCTGGCGTCCGTGCGTGAGAACACCGACCTGAGCGAGCGCGTCCGCGCCACCCTGGGCGCCCGGCTGGAGGGGGCGCTGCGGTCGGCCGTGGCCGAGGGCACGATCGTCCGCCAGCGGCAGCAGGTCGAGCTGGAGCGGCGGCTGGCCGACGAGGCCCGGCGGACGGCCGAGACGGCGGCGGCCAACGAGCAGGAGATGATCCGCGAGCGCATCCGGGCGTTCGGCGCCCTGATGGGCCAGGCCCGGTACGAGGAGGCGTACAAGGAGGCGCTGGTCCTGCAACAGGAGCAGATCAGCAAGGGCCGGCCGGTGCCGGTGTCGGCCACGGCCGCCTACATGATGTCGCTCAACGCCGCCAACCTCCGCGAGTTCGACGAACTGCGGCGGATCAAGGAGGACCGGTACCTGTTGACCATGCTCCAGGTGGACCGGAGCAGCGTCCCGTTCCCGGACGAGCCGCCGGTCGCCTTCCCGCCGGCCGCCACCTGGCGGGAGCTGACCAACTTCCGCAAGGACAAGTACGACGCCATCGGCCTGGAGGGCGCGGCCTCCCGGACGGCCCTGCGGATCCGGGACAAGCTCAACACGCCGGTGACGCTGGACAAGACGATCGACAACGCCCCGCTGCGGGACGTGCTCGACTTCCTCAGCGACAAGTACGACCTGACGTTCATCGTGGACGTGCAGGCGTTCGAGCAGGCGGTCGTCGGCGGCGGCAAGAACGTCGAGGACTCGCCGGTCCGGCTGGCGAAGATGCCGGGGGTGACGCTCGGGACCATCCTCCGGTTCCTCCTCGGCCAGATCAACGGCACGTACCTGATCCGCCGGGACTACATCGAGATCACCACCACCGACCGGTCGATCGCCGAGAAGGCGGTGCGGGCCTACCCGGTGGCCGACCTGGTCATCCCGATCCCCAACAGCGTCAACCAGCAGTCCCTGAACCAGAACCTGCAGGTGCTCGGGTCGTCCCTGTCCGCCAACGGGCAGGCGATCTTCGGGCAGTTCGGCCAGGGCGGGGCGCTCGGGTTCAACGGGGCGCTCGGCGCGCTGGGCGTCCTCGGGCCACTCGGGGCCCTCGGGGCGGGCGGTGGCGGCGTCGGCGGCGGGGCCGTCGGGGCCATCGCCGGCGGCGGGGCGACCGGGGCGGGGTTCTCCGGGGCCCTCGGGTTCGCCGGCGGCAACGGCCAGACCAACCTCGGGGTCGGCGGCGGCGTGCTCGGGTTCGGCGGCGGCCAGCAGGGTCAGTTCGGCAACCTGGGCGGCCAGTTCGGCCTCCAGGGCGGCGATACCAGCGCCATCCTGATTGAGCTGATCCAGGACGTGATCGCCCCGAAGGAGTGGTCCCAGCGGGCCGCCCGCTACCTCTTTAACAACACCCAGGTGCAGAGCGACGAGGAGCAGCCGATCCTGAACCTGGAGCTGCTCAACTCGCTGGGCTACTACCAGCCGGCCCGGGCGCTGGTCGTCCGGGCCACGTCCCGCATCCACACCCGCGCCGGCGGCGGGCCGGTCCCCGGCGCCCGGCCGGGCGGGATGGGGGCGGCCAACCGCGGCGGCGACATGATCGTCATCCGGCCCGGCGAACGCAACAACCGCGACCACGGCGGGGCAGCCCCGGCCGTGGCCCGCACCCCGGCGCCGGCGGCGGCCCCGCCCAACCGCGGCACGCCGGACGTGCACGAGCAACTGCACGACGTGCTCGACGGGCTGCGGCAGGCGAAGGCCCCGCGGGACCCGCAGAAGGTGTGGAACGACGCCTTCAACAAGAACCTGTTCCGCCCGCAGCAGGTGATGGCCGTCGCCAACGCCCTGGCGGTCGGTGACAAGTTCGACGAGGTCGCCGTCCTGCTCCAGGCCGACCTCCGCAAGGGGCTGCTGGCGGAGCCGGCCGTGTTCGACGCCCTGGCCATCGCCCTGAAGGCCAGCGGCGGCACACCCCAGGAGCAGGAGCGGGTGCGGCTGTCAGTCATCGACCTGGCCCCGAAGAATCCGCAGAGCTACCTGCGGGCGGCCGACGCCATGCAGGAGCTCGGCAAGCCGGACAAGGCGCTGGCGTTCTGCAAGCAGGCCGCCGCCCTGGAGCCGAACGCGGCCGACCCGTACGCCAAGGGCCTGGTGTGCCTGGCCAAGGCGTCGGGCAAGGACGTGGACACGGACGCCGTCCAGTGGGCGGCCGGCAACCTGATCCGCCGCGACTGGGCGGCCGACCAGGACCTGCACCGGGCCCAGGCCAAACAGGCCCTGGCCGACGCGGCCGCCCGGCTGCGGGCGGCCGGGCGGGCGGCCGACGCCGACAAGGTCCAGGCCGACCTGGACCGGGAGCAGGTGCGGGACCTGGTGGTCGAGGCCGTCTGGTCCGACCAGGCCGACCTGGACCTGGAGGTGACGGAGCCGACCGGGGCCGTCTGCGGGCCGCGGCAGCCGCAGTCCACCGGCGGCGGGCTGTGGCGCGGCGACCGGCTGTTCGAGGCGGACCGGTCCGAGAAGTTCAAGGAGGCGTACACGGCCGCGGAGGCGTTCTCCGGGTCGTACGAGGTCCGCGTCAAGAAGGCCTGGGGCCGGCCGCTGGGCGACAAGGTGACGGTCAAGGTGACCCGCCACCAGGGGGCGGCGAACCAGGCGCAGGAGCTGTACCGGCTGACGCTGGGGTCGGACGGGATGGCGTACCTGAAGGTACACCTGGAGGACGGTCGGCGGACGCAGCTGACGACGGTGCCGCCGCCGGCCCCGCGGAAGGCCCCGCCGGCGGCCGCTGCCGGCCCGGACCGGGTGTACAACCTGCTGCGGGCGATGGCCCAGCCGGGCTACGCCGGCCAGGCCCGGTCGGGGATGACCGGCGGGGCGGCCGCCGCCGGCCAGATGTTCGACACGCCGCCGGAGGCGACCGGGGAGGAGGTGGTGCATCAGAACAAGCTGAACACCGCCGACACCCTGCGCACCGGGGCGGAGATCATGGGCGAAACCGTGGTCGCCGCCGACCGGAGCAAGGTCACGGTCCGGATGGCCCCGGTGTTCCGCACCGCGACCGACCGGCCGGAGGTGAAGCTGTCGGCCATCCCGGGCGGGCAGTGACCGGCCCTTGAAGTGACAATCGCGCCCCGCGGGTTCACCGAACCCGCGGGGCGTTTTTTTATAGGTCCTCTGGGACCCATAAGACTTATGAGTCTCGGGAGACGACGGTCGGTATAATTCCCCCGTGGAACTCACCCGCGACGAATTGTCGGTCCGCCAGGAGCGGGCCGTGCTGGTCAGCGTGGCGCTGCCGAAGCGGCCGTGGGTCGGCACCGACCCGCTCGACGAGCTGACCGGTCTGGCGACCACGGCCGGGGCGGTGATCGTCGGCGGCCTGCTCCAGCGGCTCCAGCAGGTCCACCCGGCCACCTACGTCGGCAAGGGCAAGGTGGCCGAGCTGACCGACCTGGTCAAGGCGACCGACGCCGACGTGGTCGTCTTCGACAACGAGCTGTCCCCGGCCCAGGTCCGCAACCTGGAGAAGGCGACCGGGGTCAAGGTGCTCGACCGCAGCGAGCTGATCCTGGACATTTTCGCCAGCCGCGCCCGCACCCACGAGGCCCGGCTGGCGGTCGAGCTGGCCCAGCTCGAGTACTCGCTGCCGCGGCTGAAGCAGATGTGGACCCACCTGTCGCGGCAGGTCGGCGGTGGCGGCGGCATCGGCACCCGCGGCCCCGGCGAGACGCAGCTCGAAGAAGACCGCCGGCTCGTCGATCACCGCATCCGCGACCTGAAGGCCAAGCTCGCCGAAGTCCAGGCCCGCAAACAGCGGGAGGTCCGCACACGGCGGGAGGCGCACACCGTCTCGCTGGTCGGCTACACCAATGCCGGCAAGAGCACGCTGCTCAACGCCCTGACCGGGGCCGGTGTGCTGGCCAAGGACCAGCTCTTCTCGACGCTGGACACCCGCACCCGCACCTGGGCGATCAAGGACTGGGGCAAGGTGCTGCTGTCCGACACGGTCGGGTTCATCCGCGATCTGCCGCACCACCTCGTGGCGTCGTTCAAGGCGACGCTGGAGGAGGCCCGCCAGGCGCGGCTACTCCTGCACGTCGTGGATGCCTCCAGCCCGACGGCCGAGGACCAGATCCGCGCCGTCAACGCCGTCTTGCACGAACTCGGCGTCGACACGAAGCCGACGCTGTTGGTGCTGAACAAGGCGGACAAGGTGGCCGACCCGTCGCACCTGCACGTCCTGATGCGGCACCACCCGAAGGCGGTGGCGGTCAGCGCCGCGACCGGGCAGGGGTTGGCCGATCTGCGGGACGCCGTGATCGAGGCGCTGTCGGCCGACTTCGCGGACGCGGAGGTGACGACGGCGGCGGCCAACGGCCGGGTGCTGGCCTACCTGGCGGCGCACGCGGAGGTGTACCGTCAGCGGTACGACGGCGACACGGTCGTGCTGCGGTGCTACGTCCCGAAGCACCTGCTGCACCACATCGAAGGCCCGGACGTGCGCGTGCGGCTGCTGGCGAACGGGGAGGCGACGTGAACGAGCCGCCGGTGGTCAAACTCAT
>DASXAN010001494.1:0-2622 GCA_036406755.1 Gemmataceae bacterium | reverse complement strand
TTCAGGTACAGGTCCCGGATCGCCAGCTTGTCCGCCTCGACCTCGACTGGCGTGTCGTCGGGCAGCGGCTCGTACCCATCCGCCCGGACGGACGCCCGCCAGCCGCCGGCCTCCAACGTCACCTCGTAGCCGCTGTCCGCCCGCGAGGCGTCACCCGGCGGGCGGTTGAGTACCTGCACCGGCGGCCCGCCCTTGACCCGGCGGAGGACGACGACCGCCCCGTTGACCCCGACCGGCTCGCCGCCCTCCCGCCGCTCGTACACCTGCCCGCGGAGCTTGCCGATCGCCGTGGCCGGCGGGGCGGCCGGCACGGCGCCGGGCGGGTCGGAGCCGGGCGACAGGGTGAAGTCGTAAACGGCGTAGCCGTCCGACAGCCGCAGCACGACGCCGCGGCCGCTCTGCTCGGTGCGGAACCCGTCCGCCCGGACCATGTAGGAGTAGGTGCCGGCGGGCAGGTCGGCCTTGTAGTAGCCGCCCGCGTCGGCGGTGGCGGTCGCGGCCACCTTGCCGGCGGCGTCCTTGAACTCGACGGTCGCCCCGGCGACCGGCCGCAAGCCGTCCGCCGGGGCCGTCTGCACGCGGCCGTGGACGCCCGGGCCGGCGGCGAATGCCTGCGGAATCGGGCCGGCGGCCGCGAGCACGAGGGCGGTCATGAGGGCGGCCGGGCCGGGCCGCGGGATGGACAGGGTCATCGGCGGTGCTCCTGAATGCGGGCCGGTCGCTCACGGCTCCTCGACCAGGCGGACGCCCAGCAGGGTCGGCGGTTGCGCCGGGTCGCCGGCGAAGTTCTGGAAGTCGTACCGGGCGGTGAGGGTGTACGGCCCGGGGGTGGCCGGGATCTTCACCGTCACCTCGTCCACCCGCGGGGCCGACACCGTGTGCCAGCCCGCGATCGGGAAGACAAACGGGCCGGGCGGCCCCGAGGTCTTGTAAACGGTCGCCTTCACGTCCACCTGGCCCGCGGCCGCCCCCGGGATGCCCAGGTGCGCCACCAACAGCCGGGCCTTGCCGGGCGACGGCGGCACGGTCGCCCGAAGCCAGACGCTGGCCCTCCCGCTGCCGGACGCCGGGCGGACGACGATGTTGCTCGCCGGCAGCGAATCACTGTACGTCACCCCGTTGCACTCCACCAGGCCCGTCTGCCAGGCGGCGGCGGTCGGCGGCGCCGCCTCCAGGGCGAACGCGGCCTCCCCGCCGGCGAACGGCCCGGCAACGGCCGGCAGCGGCGCCGGCGGGCTGCCCGGGAACGCGGTCGGGGCGGTGCCCCGCCAGAACAGGTGGTACAGGGCCGGTTGCGGCAGCAGCGGCGCCCGCGGTGGCAGCGGCGCCTTCGGGAACACCGGCCGCGCCGGGCCGTGCCGCATGTGGGTCGGGGCGGAGGAGGGGTCCGCCGACACGGCCACGACCAGCGGCCGCGCCCAGAGCGTGGGGTCCCACGGCCGGCCCTCCAGACCGTCCGGCTTCGCCCGGCACAGCCGGCTCCCCGGGGGGAGGTTGGCCATGCGGAACGTCGCGCCGTCCGGCGAGTGACCGGGGACGGACTCGGCCGGCTTCAGCTCGACGAGGTAGACCTCGTAGTGGTCCACGGCGGACTCGTCGCCGTAGAAATCCCAGCGGACGGTGAACCAGTCGTCGGCCTTGACGCCTTCGGTGATCCGCACGTTCTCGACCTGGAACGGCCGGCCGGCCGAGCGGGGGTCGATCGCCGGGTTGTAGACGTTCGGCACGATAATGACGGCCGGCCCCTGCGGCCCGACGTCCGGCGCCGGCCACGGCGGCCCCTCGCCGGGGAAGTTGTTGATGTTGACCACGACCGGTGGCTGTTTCGCGTCGCCGTCGGGCTTCTGCGCCAGCCCCGCCTCGGGTTTGGCGGACTCCGGCACCGGCGCCGGCTTGCCATCCTCGCCGAGGCCGACCCCGGAGCCGGCGAACCAGACGAACCGCTCGCGCGGCGTCTCCTTGTTCTCCAGCGGCTTGCCGTCCCAGTCGAGTTGCGCCGGCGGGATCAGGCGGACGGCCTCGAGCGAGCGGCGGTCGCGGTCGTCCCGGTCGCTGTCGTAGGCCACCTGGCCGTCGAGTTCCACCACCAGCCGCTGCGGGTGCCAGCGGTCCGGGGCGTCGCCCTGCGGCTGCGGCGGGGCCAGCGTCCCGAGGGCCCAGCCGCGGCGGGCGGCGGCGGACAGCGGCCCGGCGTCGAGGTCGAGGTCGAACTCCTGCACGCCGGCGGTCGGGGCCAGCGGGCGGTCGGGGTTGGCGAGCAGGAACTTGGTGCCGCCGGTGCGGAAGTAGACGTAGTTGCGGGTGTCGGCCCCGTCGTGCGGCCAGGTGACGACCTTCACCCGGGCCGACCGGACCGGCGCGCCCGCCGGCGGCTCGGGGAGTTTCGCGTCTGGGGCGGTGAACCACGGAGCTTTCCCCTGAAGTTGCCCTTCGAGCCGGGCCCGGTCGGGGGCCAGCTTCGCCAGTTGTTGTTCCACCTCCTCCAATCGACGGGTGTCGTCCGGCGTCGTCAGCTTGGCCTGCGCCAGGTCGCGCAGGTCGGCCCGCTCGCGCTCCAGCGGGTTGGCGGTTCGGCCGAGTTCGGCGAGTTGCTTCCGGACCTCGGTGAACCGCTGGCGGATG
>DASXAN010001493.1:0-9116 GCA_036406755.1 Gemmataceae bacterium | reverse complement strand
GGTGCGGCTGAAGCTCCGCCCGTCGGTCCACTTCCGCGGCTACGAGGAGCCGGTCAGCAAGCCCCTGGCCGACGCCTACTCCATCACCGTCGTCAACGAGCGGGGCGAGTTGTCCATCCCCGGCTCGCCCTACCCGCCGCTGCGGTTCCGGCTGTTCGCCGAGGAGGCGGCGTTCACCGTGCAGCAGCGGAAGTTTGTCGAGCTGCTCTACCGGATCGAGGAGTCCCGGGGGTACGAGTTCCGCGGCGAACAATGGACGCCGGGCTACTTCCGGGCCGACCTGGCCGCGGACCACCCGGTGACGCTGGCCGCCTCGACTGAGTCCTGGGCGGCGATCACGGCCATCCCGCCGTGGGACTGCCGCACGGCCGAGATGGAGCGGCGGGACATGCTGCTCATCGCCGCCCCGCCGGCGGCCCGGGAGGGGATGGGGGCGGAGCTGGTCCTGGCCGCCGACCAATTCCTGTTCACCCCGGCCGGCCGGGCCGAGGGCGCCGCCCGGGCCCGCGCCCGCGGCGACGAGGTGCGGTCGATCATCGCCGGCTACCACTGGTTCACCGACTGGGGCCGGGACACGATGATCAGCCTGGAGGGGCTGACGCTGTGCACCGGCCGGCAGCACGAAGCCGGGTACATCCTCCGCACGTTCGCCCACTACGTCCGGGACGGCCTGATCCCGAACTACTTCCCCGACGGCCAGAACGAGGGCGTCTACCACACGGCCGACGCCACCCTCTGGTTCTTCCACGCCCTGCACCGCTACCTGCACGACACCGACGACCGGGCGACCCTGCGGCACATCCTGCCGGTGCTGCGGGACATCGTCGCCCATCACCTCCGCGGCACCCGCTTCAACATCGGCGTCGACCCGGCCGACGGGCTCCTCAAGCAGGGCGCCCCGGGCTACCAACTCACCTGGATGGATGCCAAGGTGGGCGACTGGGTGGTGACGCCGCGGCGGGGCAAGGCCGTCGAGATCGACGCCCTCTGGTACAACGCGCTGAAGCTGATCGAGGGCTGGGTACGGGAGGAGCACGGCGACGCGGCGGCCGCCGAGTACGCCGAGTGGGCGGCCAAGTGCCGGGAGTCGTTCAACAAGCGGTTCTGGTACGCCGCCGGCGGCTACCTGTATGACGTGGTGGACGCCGAGTCCGGCGGGGACGACGCGTCGTTCCGGCCCAACCAGATCTTCGCCATCTCCCTCGACCACCCGGTGCTCGACGAGGACAAGTGGAAGCCGGTGCTGGAGGCGGTGAAGGCGAAGCTGTTGACGCCGGTCGGGCTGCGGTCGCTGGCACCAGGGAGTCCGGACTACAAACCGCAGTACTACGGCGACCTGCGGGCGCGGGACGCGGCCTATCACCAGGGGACGGTGTGGGCGTGGCTGATCGGCCCGTTCATCGACGCCTGGCTGAAGGTGTACCCGGACCGGCTCGCCGAAGCGCGCGGGTTTCTGGAGGGGTTTCAGCACCACCTGGGTGAGGCGTGCCTGGGGTCGATCTCGGAGGTGTTCGACGCGGAGCCGCCGTTCACGCCGCGGGGGTGCATCGCTCAGGCGTGGAGCGTGGCGGAAGTGCTGCGGTGCTGGGTGAAGACGACGGAATAACAGCGCTTGCGGTTCGCGCCCGGCGGCCGGGCGCGAACCGCAAGCTCCCTCAACCGACCCAGATGACCTCGCCCCGCGGCCCCGGCTTAACGCTCGTGAAGCCCCGCAGGGCCAGCCGCACGAGCTCCGCCCAGTCGTCGCACCAGATGACGACGCCGCGGCCGTCCACGTGAACCGTGACACCTCCCACTTGCTTGACCTGACGCATGGCCGATGCCCTCCATCGGTTGCCGTTCGGTCACCCGACTCCAGTGAGCGCACGGCCGGCCGCGGCGATCAATGGGAGGTGGTGGGAATGACCGCGCCGGGCCGGCCGGCGCGTGCGTAGGGCCGCGCGATCGGTTACAGTTTGACGACGGGTGAGGTAACGGGGGCAAGCCGTGCGGCAGATACCGGGTTATCCGCTGTGGCTGGGGCACGTCGGCGACATCCGCGAGCTGCGCGGCACTCCGTTGGCGTTTTTGCCGGTTGTCGACCCGGAACCGGGCCGACTGTCAGGGGTTGAATCTGTTGCCCGCCGAGCTTTCGGGGACACAGACCGCCCCCCTCACACCGACCCATACCGCTGGAGGACCGACCTGATGACCCGCTTCCTGACCGTCCTGGCCGCCCTGGCCGCGATCGCCCTGCTGGCCGGCACGGCCGAGGCCAAGCAGAAGAAAAAGAACACCCCGACGGAAGTCACCCCCGGCGGCGTCGTTGCCGGCACCATCAAGTCGATTAGCGACGACGGCAAGACGATCACCGTCCAGGCCCCGAGCACGAAGAAAGTCACCGGCGCCACCTACGACGTGAAGGTGACCGACAAGACCAAGACCGAATACCCCGGCATCGACAACAAGGACGAGCAGAAGCTGCTGGTCGGGTACACGGTCTCGGTCCAGCTGGAGGACGGGTCGAAGGACACGGCCGCGTCGATCAAGGCAAGCAAGGAGCCGCCCGCGACCCCGAAGAAGAAAAAGAAGAAGGCAGATAAGTGATCGACACCGCATCGCCGCAACCGGCGGCCGCCGGTTGCGGCAATGCGAAAGTACCTCTTTCACTCCCATGAACCCCCTTCGCACCACCCTACTGACGTCACTCATCGTCGCCTGGGCCGCGTCTGACCCGGCGTGGTCCGCCGCCCCGGCGCCGCCGGCCAAGACCACTGCGACCAGCCGCGACCCGGTGGCCATCGCCGCCGCCATCGACCGGGCCATCGACGCGAAGCTGGCCGAGGCTCACGTCCCCGCTTCCCCGGTCTGCGACGACGCCGAGTTCGTCCGCCGGCTCAGCCTGGACGTCCGCGGCCGCATCCCGTCCCCGGACCGTGTCGCCGCCTTCCTGGCCGACCGCGACCCAGCCAAGCGCCGCAAGCTGATCGACGAATTCCTCGCCGACCGCGAGTACGGCGAGCACTTCGCCACCGTCTGGTACCACCGCATGGCGAAGCCGGACATGTGCAACACCGGCCTGTTCACGACGAGGTTCATGGACTGGCTGGCCGGCCACTTCAACGCCGACCGCGGCTGGGACGCGATCGTCCATGACATCCTGACCGCCGAGGGCGAGCGAGACAAGAACCCGGCGACGGTGTTCTGGCTGGCGAACGTCGAGGGGGACAAGAAGCGGGTGATCGCCCCGAACAAGGCGACCGGGGCCGCCACCCGGCTGTTCCTGGGCGTGCGGCTGGAGTGCTGCGAGTGCCACAACCACCCGTTTGACAAGTCGCTCAAGCAGACCGACTTCTGGGGCGTGGCCGCGTTCTTCACCGGCACCCACTGCTCCGGCGCCGACAAGAAGACCACCGACACGCCGACGATCACCGAGGGCGGCCGGCCGGAGCGGGGCCGCCGCAAGGGCGCGGCCGGGCCGCGGGAGGCCGCCCCGGCCGGCTCGATCGTCATCCCGGACAGCAAGGGCAAGACGGTCGCGGCCAAGTTCCTCAACGGCGACGCGCCGAAGCTCGCCGGCGTGTCCAGGCCGCGGGCCGTGTTCGCCAACTGGGTGACGAGCAAGGACAACCCGTACTTCGCCCCGGCGGCCGTGAACAAGCTGTGGGCCAACTTCTTCGGCCGCGGCCTGGTCAACCCGATCGACGACATGCGGGCCGACGCCAAGAGCACCCACCCCGATCTGCTCGCCGCCCTGGCCGACGAGTTCCGCGCCAGCGGGTTCGACCAGAAGCACCTGATCCGCTGCGTCTGCAACTCGAAGGCGTACCAGCGGACGAGCAAGCCGCTGCCGGAGAACAGGGACGACGAGGAGCTGTACAGCCACATGCGGCTCAAGGCGATGACGGCCGACCAGCTCTACGACTCACTCCGCGTCGCGCTGGACCACGACCCGGCCAAGCGGGCCGAGCGGGTCCGCGGCGGCGGCGTGAAGGGCAAGGCCCGCGGCGGCCCGCGGGACGAGTTCCGCGCCTTCTTCCACGCCGAGGCGGACGACGACGCCGGCGTGGTCGAGGAGTACGCCCACGGCATCCCGCAGGTGCTGCGGCTGATGAACTCGTCGGAGCTGAACAACACCACAGCTGTTGTCGCCCGGCTGCTCAAGGCCCACCCGACCTCACCGGACAAGGTGATCGAGGCGTTGTACCTCCGCACCGTCAGCCGCAAGCCAACGCTGGCCGAAACCGCCCGGGCCCGGAGCTACGTGGCCGGCGGCGCGGACAAGCCGAAGGCGTACGGCGAATTGCTCTGGGCGCTGCTCAACAGCAGCGAGTTCCTGTTCAACCACTAACCGGCCCCTCCAAGCCCACCCGTGGCACCGGGTGGGTTCATCGGGAGTCCCCCATGCTCAACGAACGACTGTCCCGCCGCGACTGGCTGAAGGTCGCCGCCGCCGGCGCGTTCGGCGTGCCGACGTCCGGCTGGCTCAGCACGCTGGCCGCCCGCGCCGCCGAGCAACCCGCCGCCAGGCACAAGCACTGCATTCTGCTCTTCATGACCGGCGGGGCCAGCCACATCGACACGTTCGACCCCAAGCCGGAGAACGGCACCAGCGCGTTCAAGCCGATCCCGACGGCCGTGCCCGGCATCCAGGTGTGCGAGACGCTGCCGAAGGTGGCGAAGGTGATGGACCACTGCGCCCTGCTCCGCGGCATGTCCACGAGCGAAGGCAGCCACGGCCGGGCCCGGTACTACATGCACACCGGCTTCCGCCAGGGCGTCGGCGGCGTCATCCACCCGAGCCTCGGGGCGATCGCGTCCTACCACCTCGGCCGGTCGGACGACCCGCTGCCCAACTACGTCTGCGTCGGCGGCAACGCCTACGGGGCCGGGTACGCCGGCCCGCAGCACGCCCCGGTCGAGGTCGGCGACCCGACCAAGGGCGTCGAGAACCTGAAGGCGGTTGACGGCCTGGCCGGATTCGACCGCCGGGCCGGCCTGCTGGAGCAGATGGAGCGGGGGTTCCTGAACCGGGCGCCGGACCCGGCCGTGGAGGCCCACGCCAAGACGTACCAGCGGGCGGCCGCGCTGATGCACTCGGCCAAGGCCAAGGCGTTCGACCTGAGCGCCGAGTCGAGCGCCACCCGCGACCGCTACGGCCGCAACAAGTTCGGCGAATCGTGCCTGCTGGCCCGCCGGCTGGTCGAGCACGGCGTGGCGTTCGTCGAGGTGCCGATGGGCGGCTGGGACACGCACCGCGACAACACCGGCCGGATCAGGACCCTGTGCGGCGAGCTCGACCCGGCCCTCGCGGCCCTGGTCACCGACCTGAAGGAGCGGGGCCGGCTGGACGACACGCTGGTCGTGTGGATGGGCGACTTCGGCCGGACGCCGCACGTCGGCAAGCAGGGCGGCCGGGACCACTACCCGAAGGCGTGGACGACGCTCCTGGCGGGCGGCGGCATCAGGACCGGCCAGGTCGTCGGCCGGACCGACAAGGCCGGCGGCACGGTCGAGGAGGGCCGGGTGACGGCGATCGACTTCATGGCGACCGTCTGCACCGCCCTGGGCATCGACTACACGAAGGAGTTCACGACGCCGGGCGGCCGGCCGATGCGGACCGTGGACAAGAACGAGAAGGTCGTCAAGGGCCTGTTCGGGTAGAGGGATGGGTCGATGCGGCGGTACCGCCCGGGTACTGCGCCGCGGCTGTCAGCTTGCCGTCGCCGACACATGGCGCGTGGCCATTAATCTTTAATGTCCCTCCTTCTTTTTTTGCTTTTTTGTCCCTCGTTCTTTTCTTTTTCTTTTCCTCTTTCTTTTCTCGAATGCTGCCGTAACGACATGGTTTGCAACAACTGCTCTCAACTGAATGCCACTCAATAGTCTCCCGTTTATCTTCCTAAGCGATGAGCGCGTTCAATCCGAAGCGGGACAAACTGGGCGTGCCCTTCGTCAGGAATCGCGTCGGCGCCAACCAGTTCTGCAGTGTATGTGAAATACAGGTCGTTTTGTGTCTTGTTTTCCGGTTCCTTGAACTTGACGATCACCAACGCTACGGGTTTCTTGGTCTTGGCCGAGTCCACCCAAAGTTTCTTATTAGAAGATACCAATACGTCATAATGACTGTAATATCCACTAGGATCGATGAAATCCTCGGTCAGGTTGACGTCAGCAACGGTTTCTTTGAATTCACTATCAGTCATCTTGGGATTATCATGTAGTCGAGTCAATACGGAAGCAATGTAACCTTTGACTCGCTCTGGCAGAATCTGCCGCGCAAGAGCTGTCCCATTGTTTGCCGACGGAGAGGGACTACATCCTATTGAGAGAAACAGGAGCAACGCGCAGGTGACGCGGAGCACATCCAGCACATCAAAGGCAAGGTAGGGTAAACGGCAAGCCACGGTCCGCCTCCGTTTCAAATGGAAAACCGGTCCTCAGATTCCGAGTTGGCGCAGACATCGAATCTCTGATTCCGACGCGTTCAAACAGTGCAGAGTCGAATTCTGTTCGCCTCTCGATCAGGGCATGTGCCCGCAAATCTCAACAATGTCATGAAAGAACTTGCGGACAGGGTGCCGGTTGTACCACTCTGCTTCAGTGACCGCATCCCCTGAGGTGTCCCAGATGAGAGGCTTGTCATAGGCAACGACATTTCCCTTTCCGAAGATCGATTCCAACCTGTCCATGAACTTGACAGCTGATGGGTCGTTCGGGTTGAGTAATGAGCAACCAATGAACTCGATCTTACCTCCCGGGCATAGATGGCGGCCGATACGGCGCAGTGCGTCTCTCGTTTGGGCGTCCTTCTTGAACTGGGGGTAAGCATCGGGATCCCTATCATAGAGCTCCGCAGCTTTGAAGGTTGACAACGATAGGACAGGGTTGCCACCATCACCTCGGTCGAGGAAGCCATTGCCGCCGTGGGCACCAATCTGAATCCTGTTCAGACACTGTCCTTTCTTCATGTGCTTGTCCAGGTAGTCCGCTATTTCGATGATACTGGAAACCGTAACACGGCCAGATGGGCCACCTGCACTAGGTGCCAAATCGAAGCGTGCCGGATCGGTTACATTTACTTCTGGGGGCAACAACATAAGGGGATCATAGCCAGGCCTCGCGTTCTGAAGACCACTTGGGTCCAGCAGGTCAACTGGTCGATCTGCTTCGTAGCGATATGTGTTCGGATCGCCCGCCCGGAACCCGATGGGGTCGTTCTGGAGGAACCGCATCAGGGTCGGGGAGTAGGCCCTGGCCCGGTTGTCGTACAGGTCCACGGCGGCGTCCAGCCGCAGCCCCTGGTGCAGGTACTTCCACCCGACGGCGCTGGCCGACTCCGTGACGTAAGCCGGCGTCAGGAAGGTGACCTCGCCGTACGGGTCGTAGGCGTACCGCTCCTGCACCGCCCCGGTCGCGTCCACCACCGCCGCCACGTCCCCGTTCGCCCCCGTCAGGGCGAACGCCTGCGCGCCGCTGCCGCCGGTCACCCGCAGCAGCGGCCTGTCCGCTGACGTCGGGTCCCAGAAGTAGAGCGCGGAATTCGTCCCGTCCCCCTCGGCCAGCACTTGGTCAGCGGCCGACACGATCAGAATGTTGGCCACCCCGCCGTGGGTTTCGCTGATGCGCCGCGAGAGCGCGTCGTAGCCGTACTCGGCCAGCACCGTCGCGCCGTCCGTCACCCGCACCAGCCGGTTCCAGGCGTCGTACACCAACCCGTGCCCCTGATCGTCCGCCGTCGTGTTGCCGTCGGCGTCGTAGGCAAGGCTGGTTGACCCGACGGCCGTCACCTCGTTCTGGGCGTTCGTCGTCCGGCTCACGCCGGTCCCGTCGGTGGTGACGCTGGCGAAGTTCCCGGCCGCGTCCGTCGTCCAACTCTGGCTGCGGGACGGCGTCCCGGTGATCCCGTCCTTGGACGCGTTCAGCGTCCCCCGCTGGAAGCCCGTCAGCTGGTTCAGCCCGTCATAGGCGTAGACCTCACTCATGGCCGAGTTGACCAGGTCCTCCTGGTACAGCCGGTTGCCGTCCCGGTCGTAGCCGTACTGGTACCGCACCAGGTCAGTGCTGGAGGAGTTGACCCACCGCTGGTCCACGACCCGCCCGAACCGGTCCAGCCCGGTGTACTGGTCCCCGCCGTCGCCGGTCCCGGTGCCGACGTACGTCAGGGACACGCCCGGGTTGGTGAACGTCCGGCCGACCACGGTGCCCAGCCCCAGGTAGGTGATGCCTTCAATGTAATCGTACCAGTCGACCCGAGCCACCCGGCTGATCCGGTCGTCGAGCGACCCGGCGGCCCCGTAGCCGTAGTCGTGGGGGAGCACGGCGCCGAAGGCCATCAACTCCAGCCGGCTGTGGTTGGCCCCGCCGGCCATCTCGCTGTAGGTGTACGACACCGTCCAGGTCGTGGCGACGCCCACCGCCCCGCCCGGGGCCTCGCGGTCGTCCTTCAGCTGGCCCAGGCCGTTGTACAGCCGCTCGACCTGGTTGACGACGCTCCCGCCTGAGGTGGCGTCATAGCTCGTCAACACGGAGGCGTTGCCCTGGGTGTCGTAGGCCGTCTCCAGCCGCAGGACCGAGCCGTCCACGGCGCTGCCGGAGGCGAGCGTCACGGCGTCGGCCGTCGGCCGGCCGAGCACGTCGTAGCTGTAGGCGTGGGCCGTGCCGTTGCGGTCGGTGAACCCGGTCGTCTGGCCGAGGGCGTTGTACGTGTAGGTGTCCGCCTCCGACGAACTGGCGGCCCCGGTCGTCTTGTCCGGGTGGTACACGGCGGCCAGCAAGTCGTTCGAGGTGATGGCACTGCCGCTAACGCCGTAGACGTACTGCGTTGTCTGCACGTTGCCCGTCCCGGGAAGGACCAGCGTGTACGTCAGCAGATGGTCGTCGCCGTCGTAGGTGAACCGCGTCGTCTTGTCGTCGGCGGCCGACGGCACGTCGTCCACGTAGTTCTCAACGGTCTGAGTGGTGCGGCCGAGGGCGTCGTAAAACGTCTGGGTGAAGATGCCCTTCGGGTCGGCGACCAGCTCTACCCGACCGGCGGGGTCGTAGACCAAGGAGGTGACCAGCACGGTGTCTGACCGCGTTGGGACGGTGCCCGGGTGCGTGTCCAACCCGTCCGGGTTGGTGCCGAAGTTGACCGT
>DASXAN010001492.1:0-2106 GCA_036406755.1 Gemmataceae bacterium | reverse complement strand
GGCCTCGATCAAGCCGTCGCGAATGACGACGGTCGCCTTGGACAAGACCTTCCCCGGCTCGGTGACGACGCGAGCCCCGACGACGGCGAACGCGCGCGGCTGGAGGCCCCGTGGCTGGACCGTCGGCCCGGCCGCCTCGGGCCCCGGCCGGCCGCGCTGGCCCCGCGGCGGCTGGCCCACCGACAGCCCGGCGGCCACGGCGACGGATGCCACGATGCAGAACCACCTGACGGCGCGGGGACGCATGGCCGGTCACCTTCGGCGAAGGAAGTGCAGAAAGGGCTGGCCGCCAGCATACGGCCAACCGGCCCCGATGGCAAAACAATCTCCCGCGGTGTCCGACCACGACTCGCCCGGTACAATCGTCCGGCGTTGGCTCGGTCGAATTCTGTGAATCGGAGTCGAGTAATGTGTGACCGCCGACGGTTCGCGGCAATGGTGTCCGTCTGTCTCATCGCCGGGCTGGCCCGTGCTCAGGATCTGGCGGCCCGCCTCGGCGCGGTTATCGAGGCGCCGGAGTACCGGCACGGCCGGTGGGGGTTGCTGGTCGTCGAGGCGGACAGTGGCCGGGCCCTCTACGAGCGGAATGCCGACCAGTTCTTCATGCCGGCCTCCACGACCAAGCTCTACTCCTGTTCGTCGGCGCTGCACCACCTCGGCCCGGATTACCGTTTCGAGACGCCGGTCTACCGCCGCGGCCCGGTCGAGAACGGCACCCTCCGTGGCGACCTGATCCTCGTCGCGTCCGGCGACCTGACCCTCGGCGGCCGGACGCTGCCGGACGGCACCCTCGCGTTCACGAACAACGACCACACCTACGCCGACTCCACGACCACCACCGAATCGCTGACGCCGACGGACCCGCTCACCGGGTTGAACGCGCTCGCCCGACAGGTCCGGACCGCGGGAATCGAGCGCGTCGAGGGCGACGTCCTGATCGACGCCCGCCTGTTCGACGCGGCCAGCTCGAGCGGCAGCGGGCCGAGGGTGGTGACGCCGATCGTCGTCAACGACAACGTCATCGACGTGATCGTGACGCCGGCCGCGACGGCGGACCAGCCTGCGGCCGTCACCCTCCGGCCGGAGGCGGCATTCGTCACCGTGGATGCCCAGGTACGGACGACCGCCGACGGGCACCCGGCGATCGACGTGTCCGGGGCCGGACCGGGGCGAGTCGTGGTCGGCGGTCGGGTGCCGGTGACGGCCAAGCCGCAGCTCCGCACCCACGCGGTAGATGACCCGGCCGCCTTCGCCCGGGGGCTGTTCATCGAGGCATTGCGGCGGGCCGGCGTGGACGTGACGGCCAGCCCGCTCCGCGAATCACGGGCCGCGCTGCCCGAGCGCGACCGCTACGGCCGCCTGACCCGGGTCGCGGTGTTCGTGTCACCCCCATTCGCCGAGACGGTGAGGGTGACACTCAAGGTCAGCCAGAACCTGTACGCCGGCACGATGCCGCTGCTGGTGGCGACCAAGCATGGCGAGCGGACGCTGGCGGCTGGGCTGCACCGGCAACGGCAGTTCCTGCGCGAGCTGGGCGTGGACACCGATGCCGTGTCGTTCGGTGGCGGGGCGGGGGGCGACCGGGCCGACTCCACGACGCCGCGGGCGACGGTGTCTCTGTTGCGGGCGCTGGCGAAGCGGCCCGACTGGCCGGCCCTGGACGCCGGCCTGCCGGTGCTGGGCGTGGATGGCACGCTGGCCGGCGCGGTCGCCCCGGAGAGCCCGGCCCGTGGCCGGGTACGGGCCAAGACCGGAACGCTATGGTACGAGGACGTGCTCAACGACCGGGCACTGCTGCGCAGCAAGGCGTTGGCCGGGATGCTGACGACCGCCCGCGGGACGAAGCTGGTCATCGCCATGTTTGTCAACGACGTGTCGCTGCCGCGGGGCGATTCGCCGACCCGCGTCGGCAAGGTGCTCGGCCACCTGTGCGAAATCCTCTACGAGCATGCTGACTGACATGGCCGCCGACCTACCGACGTTCCTGATCTCCCCCGGTACGCACGTCGTGCTCAAATCTGCCAAGCGCGTCCCCGGCACCGACCGGACGTTGCCCGCCGGGAGCGTCGCCGAAGTCGTCGAAGCCCCGGCCTCGAACGCCCGTCC